>CAZHUI010000003.1:0-82938 GCA_964535605.1 uncultured Caulobacterales bacterium | reverse complement strand
AAGCCTGCCGCCAGCGTTCGTCCTGAGCCAGGATCAAACTCTCAAGTTGAGTTTGTGGATCCAGTGTCGGGAAGGGATCCCGACGCTCATCTATTACTGACGTGTCGCAAAACCAAACTCCCGGTTGAACGGAAGTATTTGGTTTTACTTTAAGAAACGTCAGCGGATGACTGATCCGGCTGTGAGCCTTTCGGCTTCGCCAGGACGTCGCCGCCCACGCTTCTCTTCCTCGATTAACTTGTCAAAGAGCCGCCGACTTTGCCCCGGTTCCCCGAAACGCAGCCGACAAAAAACCGACGAACCCGAGACCGCCCCTAAGACCTTTCGGCAACGTGCCGTCCGGCTTCAGGCGGCCATCCCGGCCGCGTCGGAGGAGCGGGGGTGTAGTCGGCCCCTTCTCCGAAGTCAACGCACTTTCAATCTTTTTTTTCCACCGCCGATTAGGCCCAAAAAACACAGGCTTAGGGCGATAAACACCATCGGCTAGCCGCACTGGCCGCGCTTCAGGGCTCAAAAAACGCTGAGGCGCGGAAACTAGGCAAACGCCCGCCCCGGCGCAAGAGAAATCTTTCACCCCGCGCTTTGGTTAACGAACCGTTAATTGGCGGGCCCGGCGCATCCGCGGCCCGCGTTCGCCCGTGCAGGGCAAGGCCGGGCGCCCGCCTCCTCTCCTCCGTATACGGATTGCCGTGGCGCATGAACTTTTCGTGAAGCTGAGAACCCGAACCGCGGCGCGCGCGTAACGATGATGTACCGCCAACAACGAAGGAGTATCTCAAATGGCGCTTAAGTTTCTTGCGGCCGTCGCCGCGCTCGGCTTCGCGGCCGCCCCCGCCTACGCCGAACACCACGAAAACAAGAAGGAAATGGCCAAGGCCGACATCGTCGACACCGCGATCGGCGCCGGCCAGTTCGCCACCCTCGTCGCCGCTGTTCAGGCCGCCGGGCTCGAAGACGCGCTGCGCGCGCCCGGAAAGAAGACTGTTTTCGCTCCGACCGACGCGGCATTCGCCGCGCTGCCCGCCGGCACGGTCGAAGACCTCCTGAAGCCGGAAAACAAGGACAAACTCGTCGCGATTCTCACCTATCATGTTGTCGACGGTAAGACGAAGTCGGCCGATCTCGCCGGCAAGCAACTGAACGTCACGACGCTCAATGGCGCCGCGCTCGCCATTGACGCCAGGAACGGCGTCAAGGTCGGCGGCGCCAATGTGGTGACCGCGGATGTATACGCCTCGAACGGCGTCATTCATGTCATCGATGCGGTGCTGCTGCCGCCTGCCCAATAGTATTGATCAGACTTCATCGGGGAAAAGGGGCGCGCGCTGCGCCCCTTTTTCTTTTTGAAGCGCGCTTGCCGCGCGGCGTCACCGTTTCAGGTCCATTAACCGATTCGCGCGAGGGTCCGCGTCTCAGTCATCCGGACGTCGCCGGTGTCCTCACCCTTGTCGACAGGCTTGGCGCAACGCCTTTCGACGACGCAAGCCTCATTCGCCTTGCTAGCGGGAGCTCTCGTCCTGACGGCTATCGTCGCCGGGCCGCTGATCCTTATCGATCACCCGCGCGACGCGCCGATTGACTTCCATCATCTGTGGACCGGCGGCCGGGCCTGGGCGCTGCTAACAAGTCCTTATGCGGACGATCGCGCCGTGCTGTTCGCGCAATATGGGCTCCCTCACCTTTACGATGAGCCCCCGCCCTTTTTTTACCCGCCGCATTCGGTCGTCCTGTTCGGCCCTCTGGGCGCCCTGCCGCCGGGGACGGCGTCGATCGCCATGATGGCTCTGAGCCTTGCGGCGCTGGCGCTTTCGAGCGTCCTTGCCGCAGACCTCTGGCGCGGCGCCGGTCTCGGCGGGTCGCGGCTTGCGATCGCCAGCGCCCACGCCGTCATCGTCATTGCGTGCTGGAACGCCGGTGCGGTCATCCTCTTCCACAACATCGCGACCCTGATCGTCTACGCCGCGCTGATGGCGATTTTGCGCGGGGCGCAAACCTCCAACCAGACGCTGATCGCCACCGGCGTTTTCACGGCGCTGATATCGCCGCAGATGAGCATCGCCTGCGTGATCGCGCTGATGATGCTGCCAAAGGCCCGGCCCGGCGCGGCGCTCGGACTTGCCGCAGTCGCGCTTTTCTCGCTGATCGGCCTTGCGCCGGGGGGCGTCTTCGCCTCGCTCAGCGGCTTCCTCGGCAATATTGCAGCGTATACGCATTATCCGGCAAACTCGCATTTCACCCAGAGCGGAGCCGGCTTTTTCATCGCCAACGGGCTGGGCGTTTCGCTGCATTCAGGCATTCTGCTGGCCGCCTGCGCCGTCGCGCTCATATCGATGCGATATTTCTGGACGCTTTCGGAGACGCGCGGTGCGAAAGACCCGGTCGCATTTCTTTGCCTCGCTATCGCCGCCGGTCTCTTTTTTCTGCCGTCGCTCAATCATTATTACATCGCCGTCACGCCGGCGGTCGTACTTCTCGCGCTGCGTCCCGGGCCGGCGCGCTGGTTTGCGCTGGTGGCGGCGCTCCTCCTCATGCGGTCCTGGGATTTTCGCGCCGCGATCGAGCAATTCACGGCGCTCGAAGGCGCGTCGATCACCGCCGCGATTGATTCCATCGGCATTTCGCTGCTCGCCTGCGCAGCGGCTGCATCGTGGCGGCCTCGCGAGCGGCGGGCGCCGGCGTTTTACGACGCAATATAATCCCTAAGCGCCGCCGCTTCGGTTTCTGCGTTCTCGATCTTGCGCTTGACGACGTCGCCGATCGAGATGACGCCGATCAGCGCGCCGCCCTCGACCACAGGAAGATGGCGGATGCGCTTTTGCGTCATTTTCTCGAGAATTTCATCGAGCGTCGCGTCAGGCCCGCAGGTGATCGGCGACGGCGTCATGCAGTCGGCGACCGGTTTTGAGAGAACCCCCGGGCCGTCGGTCCGGATGCGGCGCACGACGTCGCGTTCGGAGAGAATGCCGGTGACGTTTCCGCTCCCGTCCTTGACGATCACCGCGCCGATATTTTTTTCCCCGAGCACATCGACCGCTTCTTTCAGGGTCATGCCGGAGGTCACGGCGAACACCTCGACGCCCTTCGACTGGAGGATGTTGATCACCTTCATGAGGGCCTCCTTTCGCAATTGGGGACTGTGCGCGAAGCGGGCGCGAAATCAAGAGCGCCGGTCGAACAGCGGAAAAGCGACAAGCCCGAAGAGATAGCCGCCGATATGGGCCTGCCAGGCGACATCGCCGCCGCTGGCGCCGAAACCCGGCCCGACGACCGCGACGGAGGCGTTGAGGAGAATGACGACGGCCGACCAGGTGAGGACCGACCGGTCCGTCAGCGGCAAGGTTCGCCAATAGGCCGCGGCGGGCCGCTGAAACGCGAACCGCACGGCGGCCCCCAAAAGACCCGTCACGCCGCCGGAAGCGCCGATCAGAATCGTCGGCTCATTCGCATGAAAAGCTGAAAAGAAAATCGCGCCCGCGGCGCCGGACAGCGCAAACAGCGACAGAAAGCGCAGCGGATTATTGAAGCGGCGCGCCACTGGCGTGCCGAACACAATGAGCCACAGGCTGTTAAACAAGAGATGCGGGAGATTGGCGTGCGCGAGCATGTGCGTGAATAGCGGCGACAGCCAGCCGACGACCCCGCCCGAAGCTTGCGGCCCAGCGAAGAGTTTCACCGGCGACAAGCCCGGCGACCCGCCCATCAGCCAGAGCACGGCGCGCGGCGCGATCGCGGTTGCCACGAACAGGATGGCGAGCGCCGCCGCCGTCGCCGCTACGACGGGGGGCACGTTGAACAACCGCCCGGCGCCCGCGGGACGCGCCGGCCGCTCCTGCGGATCCGATCTTGGTTCGTCGCTCATCGCGCCGCCGGTCTTGCCTGTTTGCCGCCCCGGCGCCGGTCGGCGGCCCCGCCAGCAGGCGGGACGCGAACGGCGCTTCGCCCATCTAGGGACAGGGCCGTCCCGGCGCAAATCTTTGTTCACTTTGGGGGGGTAAGGTGCCCCTTCAGAAATATTTCCTTAACCCTAGATCCGATGTCCCAAGGCCGCGACTCGAAACCCCCGACGCCTCATCCGACGCCGGTCCTGTCAGAGGACGAGCGCCGCCGCTTTCGGCGCGTGGACCTCGCCATCAAGGCGCGCGTTCTGAAAGCGAACGGCGAGGAAGAGCCCTGTCTCGTCGTCAACATATCGGCGGGCGGCGCGCTTTTGAAAGCCGTCAATCCGCCGGCGGCGGGCGAGCATGTCGTTCTTTATATCGACGAGGTCGGCCGGCACGAGGGACAGGTCATCCGTTCCGCGAAACATTTCTTTGCGGTCGATTATCGCGGTCGGCGCGCGAAGACGAAGCGCACGGCCGACAACCTGACGCACAGCTTGAACAACCGGCAGATGAAGCTCGACCGGCGCGCGACGCCGCGCATCAAGCACGATCAGGACACCGTTCTGACGCTCGAAAGCGGCGAGTCGATCGCCTGCGAAATTCTCGACATCTCGCTGACCGGCGCATCGGTGGCGATTGATCCAAGGCCCGAGCTCGGCGTTAACGTTACGGTCGGACGGATGACCGGCAAGGTCGTGCGGCGCCATGAAAAAGGCGTCGGCATCGTCTTCACCGGGCCTGCGGGCAAGATGGAAGAGATCATCGAAAAGACGAAAGCGCCGGAAGGTCCGCCGACCTTCGGCCCGTCTCTTGCACAGCCTTTCGGCAAGAAGGGAGGGACCTGATGACCCTCTTCTTGCGGAGCTGAGCGGCCATGTTCGCCGACAACTGGTGTCTCAAATCGAACGACCGGGTTTTCGGGCCCTATACGTCCGAGCAATTGCGGAAGTTCGCGCATGAGGGACGTTTCGCTCCGTCGTCGCTGATCGCGCCGGCAGGCAGCCGCGACTGGCGCGAGGCGCGGGCGGAGACGGCGTTCTCTTCGTTCTTCGGAACAACGCCCGCCGCGAATTCGAGCGAGCCGCGCCGTCCGCGCGCGTTCGGACAGGCCCAGCAGAATACTGCGTCTACGGAACAAACTGGTCCGGCGAATTTCGTGCTCATCTTCGACGTCGTCAGCGCGGCGGCGAGCCGCATCGAACCCGCGCTGCAAAGCCTGGGCGGCGCGTTCCGTCTCGCCGACAATGTCTGGACGGTGAGCTGCGCGCTGACCGCCATCGGGGTCAGAAACGCGATAGCGCCTTATCTCCGGCCGAACGAATCGCTCTTTGTCGTCGACGCGACGAACGGCCGGACGTCCTGGCAGAACTACGCGCCCGAAGCGCATTCGAAGATTTCCGCCGCGTTCGTCCACGGCAAGCGCTGATCAAGCCCCCGATTCGTTAACGGAGCGCGCTCAGCGCTCTTTTGAGTCTTTGGCGCGACACCGGCCGGATTTCTTCGCCCATCCCCTCGCGCGCCGCGCCGAACGCCCATAGCGTTTTAATCGAGTGAGTTTGGCGTCCACTGAACCGGCGGCCGAATGCGCAACGACAAATCCTGTCACGCCTCCGCGCGGCCCGGCCGCCGACGCCCTCTCGCTCATCTTTCTCCAATCGTTCCAGTCCGCTGCGTCCCCCTTGATCCGGGCGGCGCGGCTCCAACGCCATAGAAGGAGATATTGATGGCGAAACGCTCCGCTCAGGCCCGCCGCCGCCAACAACGGTCGGCGCACGAGTTTCAAGGCCAGAACGACGAGAGCCGCTACGGCGACAATGTGCGCCGCCTGTTCGACGAGCCGGCCTGGTCGCCGCTCGGGACCACGCAGGGAGCGGCTGAGGAGCGCGAAACCAAATATCGAAAAAACATCCGCCCACAAAACGACGCGCAAGGCGCAATGATGGAGGCGATCGACCGGTCCCCGCTCGTTTTCGCGGCGGGCGCTGCCGGAACCGGAAAGACCTATCTCGCCGTCGCAAAGGGGGTTGAGGCGCTCGAATCGGGCCGCGTGCGCCGGATCGTGCTGTCGCGCCCCGCCGTCGAAGCCGGCGAAAGCCTCGGCTTCCTCCCCGGCGACATGGAGGAAAAACTCTCTCCCTATCTTCGACCGCTCTATGACGCGCTGTGCGATCGTCTGTCGGGCAAGCGCCTGAAATCGCTGATGGCGGAAAGCGTCATCGAGATTGCGCCGATCGCCTATATGCGCGGGCGCACGCTCAACAACGCCTATGTCGTCATCGACGAGGCGCAGAACTGCACCTATGGCCAGCTCAAAATGTTGCTGACGCGGCTCGGCTGGAACTCGACCATGGTCGTGACCGGCGATCCGGCGCAGACCGACCTCCTGCCCGGCATGTCGGGACTTGAAGACGTGATCGGGCGCCTCAGCGCGATTGAGCAGGTCTCCGTCGTGCGCTTCACCCGCAGCGATGTCGTTCGCCACCCGCTGGTGGCGGAGATGATCGACGCCCTCTGAGCGCCCGCCCGCGTTTGGCGCGGGAAGCAGGGCCATGCTATGGCTCGGCTTCCCGTTGGGGCGTTGAAGCGCGGTACAAGATCATGTCGAATTACGGTGTTGGCGGCGAGGAAATTCGCCAGGAATCGAGCTGGCGGTATCCGCTCGGCATTTTCCTGGCGACGCTCATCCTCTGCGCGATCTTCCTTTATTATTATGTCGGGCCGAGCGTCGATGAGATCGGCGGCAATGTGCCGAGCCCGGCGATCAGCGAAGAGGAAATCGCCGTTACCGTCGGCGACATGAATTTCGCTTTCCCGGCGAATTACACCGTTTATCCCCGCGATCGTCGCGGCGGGCCGCGCGAAGAAGTCTGGCTCTACGCCCTGTGGCCGACCCTGTCGGGCTATGCGCCGTCGCGGCGCGAGGACTTTATCGAGAATGCGCCCGACACGCGGCGCGTCGACATGTTGATCGCGCAGCGCACTTCCCCTTTCACCGAGCGCGAGCGCATCGACATTCTTTATATGCCGCAGACGATCGATCAGCGCGGGGCGAGAACGCCGTTCAATCTGATCAAATACGACTTCAAGGAGCAGCGCGCGAACGTCCCGACGAGCGGTTATTCCGATTCCGAGCTTTACCTTGGCGAGAGCGATGAAGGCGACGTGATTGCGCTCTTCTGTTACAAGCAGCGGGAGGATCTCCCCTCGCCGGAATGCTGGCGCGAGCTTGAGGTTTCCGCCGGCGTGACGCTGACCTATCGCTTCAAGCGGCCTTATCTCGCCGAATGGCGCAAGATCGACACGGAAGTCAGGAAGTTCGTCGCCGGTCTCGCGACGCGTTGATCAATCGCGGCCGAACACCGCGCCCATCGCGGTCATCAGCGCAGGCGCGATAAGGCCGCCGATCACGAGGATCGCCGCCGCAAACAGCGCTGCCTCCGCGCCCGCGTCCCAAAGCCCGGCAGCGTCGGCCGCGGCGAGCGCGGCGACCGCAAGGACGCCAGCTGCCGCGAAACCGAAGAATCCGTCTGTCAGCGCACGCTGCGTCACCTCCAGCGCCTTGCGGCGCGGGTTGCGGTTGTCGCGCCAGGCGAGCGCGAGACGCGACAAAAGAACTGCCGCCAGCGCAATTCCGATCACGCGGACGCTTTCGGAAGGGGCCTCGGCGATGAATCGCTCCGCGCCCCAGACCGTGAGACGGCTCGCGACGATCAGGAGGAGGACAAGAAGAAGGGCCGTCCTCACCGACACAAAGACGACGAGTGCGACCGCAAAGGCGGCAAGGATGACGGCGATCTCGGCGATGGTTGCGGCGGACGTCGCATCGAACCCGGCGACGATCGTCGCGATGAGCAAGATGACGCTCGCCGCAATCGCCGAGCTTGGCGGCGAAATTGCGCGCAGGACTTGCAGGAACGGGCGCAATTCGGCGCGTCGACGATTTTCCTCAAGCGCGATCGCCTCGCCCGCGCTCTTTAGCGACAGGGCGCCAGCGCCCATGATGATCGCCGCAATGATCGTCGCGGCGATCGCGCCAGCGCCGACAATGGCGGCGGTTTGAGGCGGCGCGTCAACGACGAACGCCCCCGCGGCGAGCGCCAGCGTCGACAGCGCCAGTGCGAAAAGGCCCGGCGCCGCCGCGCCTTGCGCGGCGCTTCCCGCAGCCTCGCGTCCGTTTGCGCCGTGCGCGAATGCTCCGGCATAGCCGCACCCCATAATGACGCTCAACGTGGCCCCGACCGCGGATGCAAGGCCGAGCGCGGCGCCGGCGGCCGGCGCCGATCCCGATCGCGCGGCTTCGAGCGCAATGACGGAAAGGCCGCCTGTCGCGCCGAGCACGACGGCGCAAAGACCAACCAGCGCGAGCCGCAAACTGCCGCGCCAGAGCGGCGCGCCGAGCGCGAGCGTCAATGTCGCCGCCGCCGCCCCGGCGAGCGCAATATCCATCTTGAACGATCCCGGACTGAAGCCGCTCTGCATTGCGATGCGGCGCAAAGCGAGAATGAGCCCCGCGGCGACGCCGGCGTAGAACAGGCGCAGCCACAGGTTCCGCGGCGCGAGCGATGCGATCGCCGCCGGCGCCGCCGTCATCACGGCGAGCGCTGCGAGATAGGAATAACCGACATTTGCGAAAGAGGGCGGCGCGCCGCGGAACGCCGACGCGGCAAGGCCCGCAAGTCCGGCGGCGACCAGGCTCGACGCCAGAAGCGGCCGACCGGCGGCGATGTCACCGAGGAGGCTGGCTCTGCTCTCGCGCACTGATCACCCCGGCGAGTTGATCGTTAACCCGCGCGCTCGGGAAGGTCCTCGTCGAGTATCGCCATGTTGAACTGGTAGACGAGGTCGCCATCTTCGTCGTCGCGGAAGATGACGCCGAGAAACTCCTCGCCGAAATATACTTCGGCGGAGTCCTTCTTGTTCGGCCGTCCGCGGATGATGATGTTGCCGAGCCCGAACTTGGTTCGAAAATATTGCTGAAGGCGAGCGATTTCAAAGGGATCCATGGAAAACGACTTCCGCTGCTTGAAGGTACATAGCCGCCTTCGCCGCCGGCGCAAACCGGAACCGCCAAGATGCGACCTTGGCGCGTCTCGCAATAGGGCCCTCACCCATGCAAAGCACCCTCGCCCCATGCCGGAGACGCACATGAAAATGCCCCTCGCCCTTCCCGCCCTCCTCGCCCTGGCCGCGTGCGCCAAGCCGGCTGCGCCGGAGTCAGAAACCGCGATCGCCCCCTGCGTTGCAACCGAAGGTGGCACCCTGAGGATTGAACATGCCTGGGTGCGCGCGCAAGGCGACGCCGCCGGCATGAGCGCGGCCTATTTCACGCTTTGCAATGGCGGGCTCGAAGCGGTGACAATCGAAGGGCTGACGACGCCGGCCGCCGGACTCGTCGAACTGCATGAAACGACGCGAGACGCGAACGGCGTCGTGTCGATGGCGCCGACGGGACCCATCATGCTGGCGCCGGGCGAAGCCGTGGTCTTTGAGCCGGGCGGCAAGCACGCGATGCTGATGAGCCTGTCCGCGCCGATCGCCGAAGGCGCGGCGGCGACGCTGACGCTTGAACTCGCGGGCGGCGAGACGGTGAGCGCTGAGGCGGAGGCCGTGTCAGCGGTGAAAGCTGCGGGGCACGCGCATTAGCGGAGGGCTGGCTTTGAGGCAGCAAGCAAAGCTCCCTTTTTGTAGGAAACCCAAACGTGTTCCTGAAGCTACTCGGCACCGTCGGCGCGCTGTGGGCAACAACGTCGCCGGTACAGGCGCAGATCACTCCGCGCCCCGAGGTGCTAAGCGGCGCCTTTGAGACCGGGTTTGTCGGCGAAGCGAAGGAAGAGCGCTACCCCTTGAAGGTTGTGCGGATCGGCGAAATAGAAATTACGAGCGGTCGTGTGCTACTTGCCGATCCGTTTGTGATGTCTGTGCACGACAAGCCCTTGGCCGTCTCAGTGCGACCTGGCCGCTATCCGGTTGATTTAGCGTTGGCCGATACAGGGAAAGGCGGTATGCGCGTCGCGCTTGCTCGTCTTCTGCTATCGCCTACGCCGGCAGTTCACTGGGAAATTGCAGTGACGGACGGGCAAGACGTGCGCTCGCTAAACGGCGACGATGTGTTCGGATATGACGTTGATGCCGGCACTGGCGCCTTTGTCGACGCTTCCATCCCCGCTTGGCTTGCGACGCGATTTTCGCCGACGGACCACGAAGAATATGAAGCGATGCAGGATGACTGGGTGGCCCGCGGCGAGGCTGCCGCTGAGACCTTCGACATTCCCTACGTGTTTGCCCTAATCGAACGACTTGGGGAGAGCGACGCAGCGATGTTCTCTTCAGGCTGGGGCGACGGCTTTTATGCTTCCTGGATCGGCTATGGCGCAGATGGTCTCCCGGTGTCGATCGTGACCGATTTTGCCGTAATAACTGCTGTGAACTTTCCGCGAGCCTCAAGCTCGCAATGACGACATCGGCTCGCAGGAGTTGTGGTGCCTGATGCTGGACATTCGCTCTGCCACCCCTACTCGAACCCCTGATCCATCGAGATCGCCGGCGATTTCGCGCAGTCTCCGACCGGTTTTGCGGGGACGCCCGCGACCGTGCAGCCCGGCTTGACCGCCTGCAGGACGACGCTGCCCGCCGCGACCTTGGCGTTCTCGCCGATCTCGATATTGCCGAGCACTTTCGCGCCGACGCTGATGAGGGCGCCGCGCCGGATTTTCGGATGGCGGTCGCCGATTTCCTTGCCCGTGCCGCCCAGCGTCACGTTTTGCAGGATCGATACGTCGTCCTCGATCACGGCCGTCTCGCCGATGACGACGCCGGTCGCGTGGTCGATGAAGACGCCCTTGCCGATGACAGTGGCCGGGTGAATATCGACCTGGAAAAGCTCCGACGTCCGGCTTTGGAGATAGAGCGCGAGCGAACGCCGGTCATGGCGCCACAACCAGTTGGCGACGCGCTGGACCTGCAAGGACTGGAAGCCTTTGAAGTACAAAAACGGCTGGGCGTATTCGAAACAGGCCGGATCGCGCTCAAAGACGGCTAGAATGTCCGCAAGCCCTGCTTCAACGATGCGCGGCTCATCCCGATAGGCGTCAAGAAAAATCTCGCGCCACAGCATCGCGTTCATGTCGGCGTCGGCGACCTTGTGCGCGAGACGATAGGAAAGCGCGTCCTCGAAGGTCTGGTGGTTGAGGATGTTCGCATGAAGAAAGCTCGCGAGCGCGGGCTCCTTCGCGGCGGCGGCTGAGGCCTCGGCGCGCATCCGCGGCCATGTTTGATGCTGCGCCAGTTTCACGACTTTGGGAGACGCCATCGTCCGGTTCCGTTGCTGGCGCGGCGGCCCGTCAGGGCGCTTTCAGAATAAGCCGCGCGACTTCTTCAGGGAGCGCGCCGGCCTCGGCCAGAGCGCTCGCCTTCAACGTCATGATTATAGTTAGGGAATCGCGGATGTCGCCCCGCAGCACCATCTCGTGAAGCTCAAAAAAGCTAAGCCGCCGGTGAGACAGCACCTCATCGGGCTCCGGCGCGGCGGCGCCGGCCTCAAGGCCCCAGGCGAGGAAGCAGACGCTTTTCTCGTCCGTCACCGAATTTGAAAGGTCAAAACTCGCGAATTCAAGCCAATGACGGGCGCGATAGCCGGTCTCCTCCTGAAGTTCGCGCTGCGCCGAGAGGAGCGGATCGACGCCAAGCTTTCCGCCGCCTTCGGGCAACTCCCAGCTATAGGCGTCGAGCGGAAAGCGGTGCTGGCCGACAAGCGTCGTTATGCCCCCCTCGTCGAGCGGCAAAACGCCGATCGCAAGATTGGCGAAGGCGACGACGCCATACTGACCGGGCGCGCCGTCCGGGCGCGTCACCGCGTAGTCGGCGACGTCGATCCAGGCGTTCTTGTAGACGCTGCGGCCGCTATCGACAGTCCACGGACCAATTTTGGCGCCGGGCGGATAGCTCACGCAGCCGCTTTCTTGCGCACCGGCAAGGGAAACTGACAGACGTCGAGATAATCGGGGCGGAAATGAAAGAACGATTCCGGCCGGTTGCGCCGCGCCTCGGCGAATTCGGCGAAGGCAGGACGCGCGCTGTCGAGAACTTCAAAAGTCTCGCGGCTTTCCGCCGGCAGATCGGCGGCGACGCGGATCGATAGGATCCTCTCGCCGATATCGTCCGACTTCTCGGCCGGCGGCTCGACGCGGCGCAGCGCCTGCAAATGCTGCATGCCGTCGATCACCCGTCCGAACACGGACATATTGCGGTCGAGATAACGCTGCGGCTGCAGGGCGACATAGAACTCGGTCGAGGCCGTATCGCGCCCGTCCTCGCGCCCGAAGGCGAAGGCGCCCGCGCAATGGAGATGCCAGGCGGTCCCGGCGCCAAAATCGCCTCCGGTCGGCAGGCTAGCGATGAAGCCCGACAACTGCGCAAAACCATCGTCGTCCGGCATCAGATTAATTGGATAGCCTTCGGGAACAAGCGTCTCAAATTCGGCTTTCAACGCCTTGCCCGACGTCTTCGTTTTCTTCTCGCCAAAGGGATCCCCGCCCTGCGCGACGAAGCCGTCAATCACGCGATAGAAGGAAAGCCCGTCGTAGAACCCTTCGCGCGCGAGTTTTTTGACCTGCTTCACATGGCTCTGCGCGAGCGCCGGCGACAGCGCGACATGCACCTTGCCGCGCTCAAGCTCGATGACGAGTAACTCTTCCGCCGGGATTTCGCGCCAGTCTTCGGCGACCGTCGCCGCGATGATCTCGGCGCCCGATTTTTTCCCCTCAAGCGCGTCGGCGAAGGCGGGGCCCGACATTATGGCGGCGCCCGCTGACAATGCGGCCAATATCTTCATCTCATCCTCTCCCGCGATAAGGCGCAACGCCGGTGTCGGGAACCCAAAGCCCTTCGGGCGCTGCGCCGGTCTGATAGAAAACGTCGATCGGAATGCCCCCGCGCGGATACCAAAAGCCGGCGATCCGTAGCCAATGGGGCTTGGCCGCCACGACGATGCGGCGCGCGATGGCGACGGTGCAATCCTCATGAAAGGCGCCGTGATTGCGGAACGAGGCGAGATAAAGCTTCAGCGATTTCGACTCGATCAGCTTCTTCGCCGGTGCGTAGTCGATGACCAGATGCGCAAAATCGGGCTGGCCAGTGACCGGACAAAGCGAGGTGAACTCCGGCGCCGTGAATCGCGCGAGATAAAGAATGTCGCCTTGAGGGTTCGGCACGGTTTCAAGGATTGCAGCATCGGGCGAGGCGGGCGTTTCCGTCGCGCGGCCGAGCTGGCGCAATGAGGGTTTGGCAGCGCCCTTCGGCGCGACGAGCCCGCGTTTTTTCTTGCCGTCGCTGCGGTCCGATGCGTTCATCAGGCGCTAGGTATCGGTGCTCGCGCGCAGGGTAAAGGCGGCGCAGCGGCCGCGCCATGGCCCTCAGAATCAGCGGGTTTCGGCGATGGACAACCGCCCGGCCCTTTTCTATAAGCCGCCCTCCGGACGCCGTGGCCTCGCCCCGTCGGTCCCGCCCAGGTAGCTCAGTTGGTAGAGCAGCGGATTGAAAATCCGCGTGTCGCTGGTTCAATTCCGGCCCTGGGCACCAGTACGTTTCACTATCGCGTTTTGTCCTTTTTGATCAACGGCTTGGTTGGGTCGGTGAGATCAATATTCGACTGTTCGTCCCGCAGGGGGATCGCTTTTTCCGATTCGCCGGCCTCAAGAAGCCTCTGCATGGCACAGTCGCCGAGAATAACCTGACGGCGGACCTTGGTGTAGCGCTCGATCTCCTTTTGGATCTCGTGACCGGTGATCGCCATGATTTCGAGCGAGCGGCAGCCCGCCTCCGCGAGGCGTTCGGAAGCCGACTTTCTTAATCCGTTTACGGAGCACTCGAGGCGCCCGGCTTCGTCGCACCATTTGCGCATCCGGTTGCTGAGCGAATTGGCGTTATTGAACGGAACGCCGCGCTCCGTTTCGAGGAACGCGAACCCGCGCATGGGCGTCGCCTCGATGCTCGCCGCTAGCGCCGGGCGGATCGGAATTTCGAGCGTCGCGCCGCTCTTTATTTGCGTCCATTTGAGGCGCCCGCCGGTAATGCTCCGTACACCGAGATGCACGATGTCGCCGCGACTCTGGCCGGTGTAGAGCATCAAATCGAGCGCGAGGCGCGCCATTGTCCCGGCCTTGTGCGTCGCCTCATAAGCGGCAATATCGTTCGGCGTCCATGCCTTGACATCCGCTTTATTGCTGGACTTTAAGCACTTCAATTCCAGCGTCGGCTTTTTATCCATAAGCTGATAATATATCGCGAGGTCATAGAGCTGGCGTAGCGCATTCACGATCATGTTCCCGACTTGCGTATTCGCGCCGAGCCGGCTTCTAGGCCGACGCAGAAGCCGTCGACGTTCGATTATCGACTGGGAAACGTCGACGCCCCTCCTACTGAGGCGCATACTGTTTTCGCTGAGAAGGGACTCGAATTTTTTGTTCATCGGCGTCGCTTCCTACTCTTCTAGCTAAACAGAGAGAAAAGCGCGGCGACGCTTGCAAGCGCGGAGATGAAGGGCGAGAGCGGGCCAAATCCCGAATGAGAATTCGACTTGCTAATTGGGCGCCTTGTTATTGAAAAGAGGCGTGGCCAGCTATTTTCTTTGAAGGGATGTTCAAGCCCTTTTTCGGTGACCGCTGGCGAAAGGGGCCGGGCGCCGCCGTCTTAGCGATCATAAAACTTGTGAGATGAGCCCGCTTTCGACATGGGCGCCATCTTTCGCCTCCCGGCGGCTGAGGCGGCCCGAGGAAGGAACGGCGACTTCCAGGTAGTGTTTTTTAAATGTTAGCGCTATCATAGTTTGGGAGGTGCGGCATGAAAATATTCATCGATACGGCGGAAATTGACGAACTGCGCGACGCTCTGGCGACGGGGCTTGTTGACGGGGTCACAACAAATCCCTCGCTGATCGCCAAGTCAGGACGCGACTTCAAGACGGTGATCGCCGAGATTTGCGCGATGACCGGCGCGCCGGTGTCGGCCGAGGTCGCTGCCGCCGATGCGCCAACGATGATTCTCGAAGGGCGCGCGCTCACTAAAATCGCGCCGAACGTCGTGATCAAGCTGCCGCTGACTTGGGACGGTCTCAAAGCTTGCCGCGCGCTTTCCGACGCGGACATTCGTACCAATGTCACACTCTGCTTCACCGCCACTCAAGCCTTGCTCGCGGCGAAGGCGGGCGCGACCTATATCTCGCCCTTCATCGGCCGGCTCGACGATATCGGGACTGACGGCCTTGAGATCATTGGCGAGATCCGCGCGCTCTATGACGCGCAGGATTTCGGCACTCTGATCCTCGCCGCCTCCATTCGCGGTCCGCTGCATGTGAAGTCGAGCGCCCTGCTTGGCGCCGATGTGGTGACGATTCCGCCGACGGTTTTCAAGCGCCTCCTCGATCATCCGCTTACAGACAAGGGGCTGGACGCCTTCGTCAAAGACTGGGCTTCGACGAAGCAGTCGATTTTATAGGCGCCGCGTAGGGTTTCGGTTGCGCCGACTGTCGCGTGGCGACGATCGAGTGCTTTTCCGACGTGTGCACGCCCGCCGCTCTGACCGTCAGGGCGCTTCAGTGATCGTTCCACAATCGCGCTTTCCGTCCGTATCCTGGGCAAGCGCGATATCGGCGATCGCGAGTCGCGCGGGCCCTGCGGTCGCAAGCGCGAAAGGGGCCGTCACAGCGCTCATATCCGCCCCCTGTTCCGCGAGGCAGGAAAGAGAGACACGCATCATCCGCCATCCGTCGCCGGCGTCAGCCCGGAGCGCCTTGCCGATGTCAATCATCCCGCGGCAAGCGTCCTCTGCGCAAAGCGCGCCGAGCGCGACCGGCCCGTCGGGGATCTCGTACGCGCGGAAATTGAACGTCAGTTCAAGTTGGCCGACGGTCTCGCGGGAGAGATCCAACGGCCCGCCAGCCAATGCGATCGCGCCACCTGTCGCGGGGAACGTCAGTTCGACCGCGTCCTCTTGGGCGTTATGGTCAACGCGTCGCACGAGAACTGTTTCATTTTCATCAGAAAGCGCGCCGAGATCCGTTCCCGATCGCCATGAGAAGCCCTGCGTCAAGACGCCGGCAGTGAAATAAACGCCCGGCGGCCGCTCGCTTCCCGCCGGAAGGCCCGAGTCTTCGGGCAGCGTCGCGATTGGCGACGGCGTCTTGTAGCTGAGCCCGTAGCCGATCGGAAATAATGGGTCGTACCCGCTCTCACCAACATTCAAAGGCGTCTGGACAGCTGTGCGCGGCCAGGAGAACGACAGCGTGCCGACGAAATCGTAAGCCGCCTCGCCGTTTGGCGCGCGAAAGAGCACATCCGCGATTCCGCCGCCCTCGCTGCCAGGCAGCCACGCGGCGACAAATGCGTCGGCGGCGTTCAGTTCGCGGTTCACCCATAACGGCCGCCCGGAAAGGAAAACGGCGACGGTCGGGATTCCTTCCGCCTTCAGCCGCCGTAACGTTTCAAGCGCAGCGGCGGAAGGATCACGAAAACCGACATGCTCAAGATCGCCTTGAAATTCAGCATAAGGAACTTCCCCGAAAACCACGATAGCGGCGTACGGCCGCTCGCGGTATGATCCGTCGGAACTCAGCACCGCCTGCCCGCCGCCCGCCCGGACTTTCTCCCGCACGGCTTGCAAGATTGACTGGCCTTTCGGGAAAAGCGCGTTGTAAGGAACGCCGCCCTGCCATGTCAGGGTCCAGCCGCCGCTCTGCCTCGAGATGCTGTCGGCTGCGTCGCCCGCGACTAGCACGCGCGCGCTGGCAGGCAACGGCAGGACGCCGCCATTGTTCTTGAGCAGCACGAGGGATTTCCTAACCGCCTCGCGAGCAAGCGCTCGATGCGCCGGCGCGCCTAGAACCGCCTCTTGGCCCGCATGCGGTCGCGTGGAGGGCCGACCACGGTCGAAGACCCCATATACAAGTTTCGCACGCAAAATACGTCGCACCGCGTCGTCGAGCCGGTTGGCCGGAATTCGTCCGTCGCGCGCGGCAGCGAGCGTCGTTTCGTAAAGACCTTTCCAGCTGTCGGGCGCCATGAACATATCGAGCCCGGCGTTGATCGCAGCCGGACAATCAGTGGCCGTGCAGCCTGTCACCTTTGCGTGGCCGTTCCAGTCGCCGACCACGAATCCTTGGAAGCCCAGCCGATCCTTGAGAATGTCAGTCAGCAAGTAACGATGGCCATGAAGAGCTTCCCCATTCCAGCTCGAGAAAGAGGCCATGACCGATAGCGCGCCGGCTTGCAGCGCCGGCGGATAGCCGGCGGCATGGACACGGACAATCTCGGACTCGGAGATCGGGGCGTCACCCTGGTCCCGGCCCCCTTTCGTGCCGCCGTCCGCAATGTAGTGCTTTGCGGTGGACAGCACCTGGTCAGGGCCCATGAAAGCGCCGTCCCCGACCGATCCTTGCAGTCCACGGACGATTTCACCGGCATAAGACGCAACGATCGAGGGGTCTTCACTGAAACCTTCATAGGTGCGCCCCCAGCGGTCGTCCTGGGGCGTCGCCACGGTCGGCGCAAAGGTCCAGTCATGTCCGGTGACGTGCAGTTCGCGCGCCGTGGCCGCAGCGATGCGACGGACGAGGTCCGGGTCTCTCGCCGCGCCGAGCCCAATATTGTGCGGGTAGATGACGCCGCCGATGACATTGTTGTGACCATGGACCGCATCGATCCCAAGCAGGATCGGGATCGCGACGTCAACGCCCTCCGGATCGACGGACGCGTCGTAGAGCGCATCAGCCATCGCCAACCATTCGGACGCCGTCGCGAAGGCCTTGCCGCCCGGCGCCGAATTGCCGCCGCTCAGGACGGAGCCGAGACGGTACGCTTTGACCTCGGCGGGCGTCACTGAACTGCTGTCGGCCTGAATCAATTGCCCTACTTTCTGCTCAATCGTCATCCGGGAAAGCAGATCGCCGATACGCGACTCGACCGCATCATCCGCGATCCTCTGCGGCGAAAGTCGCGGCCACGCTTCAGGCGAATAGCGGCCCACGCTTGCGGCGCCCCGCGCCGGGTCGATCTGTATCGCGCTGTCAACGGGACGCTGACAGCTTATTACGCCCAACGCCAGCGCCGTGCCGGCGATGATCAAGAAACCGGTGCGCATCAAGTTCTCTCCCAATTTTACGTTTCGCATCTGGTCGCGACGCGCTCGCGCTGCTCCATGCATAGTTTAATCATCAGCACAGTTCGCTGGCGCGAATCCGCATCTCAATGGCGAAGCGTTCGCCTGGCTGAAGGATGCGCAGCCCCGTGTCGACCCCATGCCTTGCTCGGTTAAAAGCGTCGTTCATGTGGCTTACCGGCTCGAAGCAAAAGCAGCTTTGATCTTGCGGCACGTAGACGACGGCGAATCTGGCCGGCGCGTCCGCGAAAACATCCAGCGCCAGCGCTCTGTCGCACCAGACGATGCGCGCGTCGCCCGTCCAGTTCGTGAAGCAATTGTCGATCACAACCGTTGAAAGCGCCCGCCCCGCGCTGAAATCCCATATCCCGGTCGACGCGCGCCATTCGCTCGGCATATTCTGAGGGTCGGCCTGCCATACACCGTCCGCCTTGAATGCGAGCTGCGCGGAAGCGGGGTCAGGGAAATAGGGATGAAAGCCAAGTCCCGCTGGCGCGGGCTCGTCGGCGCGATTTTCAATGCTGAGGCGCGCCGAAAGAGTAGCGCCGCTGACACTGATCGTTTGGGTCAGCGCGAACGGCCACGGCCAAGCCTTGCTGCCCGAGGCGAAATAAACTTGAGCAATCGACCTCGCACCATGCGCAATCGTCGTCCAGTCTCCAAGCCACGCCGAACCATGAATCGGATAGGGCTCGCCAATGAAATTGGGTGGAATCTCAATTTTCCGGTCCCCAAACTGAAAAGCGCCGCCGCCGATGCGGTTCGAATATGGCGCCAATGGAAAATAACCCGATTCAAAGGGGCTTCCCATGGTCGCCCTTCTTGACGCCCGAAGGACCGGTTTTCCGTTCCAGTCGCAGCGGAGAATCGCGCCGCCTTCGTCCGTGACGCATACGCGCCAGCCGTCCGCATCGAGGCTTCGCCACGCCGCCTCTTCGCTAAGGGCGCTCACGCTGGTGCTCTGCCGGAGCGGCGTTCGGTCGTGTCCCATGAAGTGGGCATCTTGATCTTTGGTCCCCTAAATCTTCAATTGGATTCTGCATAGAGGCCGAATACGGCGCCGACAAACCCAAGCGCGGTTTTTGTGCTGAGGATGCGGCCATCCTCGCCTTCGGCGAGAACCTTCCATCGACCGTCGCCCTCCGCATATTGAAAGTCGTAAGCTTCTTCCCGCGCGACGATCCTTAGACGGACGGGTCCGCCACCCGACAGCCGCGCGGCGGCGATAGTATCGCCGCGGCGGGGGGAGTCCTCACCAGCGCGCCGTCGTAGCCTGACTTCGCGCGCGCCGCTGGAATCCTCGCCGACGCCCAGCGCGAAAAAAAATGCATCGTTCTGAAAAGCGGCAAGACCTGCCTCCCCTCTTGCGTCCGGCTCGATCAAAACGGCCGTCGACGCTTCCGCGAACAGATGCTGCTGGCGCCTTGCGATGAAAGCCGGTCGCCCCGGATCGCCAAGGCCGTCGGGCTGGGCGGTCAATCTCAACGCGCCGTCGCCCGTCGCAAGCCATGCGTCGGCAGGTCCACGGGGCGACAGCCAATCCAGCCCTAGCGTCGGCGATTCGAATTGTTCTTCGTATGCAAAGTCGCCGGTAAGCGGCGTCTTCGGCGGCGCGCCCGCCGGAAGCGCGGGCCTTGCGACCACCCTCGGCACGCTCGCGCCCCGCGCCAGGATTCGGGGCCAGCCGCCGCGCCAATCAACCGGCAGGAGGAAGGTTTCGCGGCCGGTGTTGTAATAGTCGCCTTCGTAGGGACGCACGCCAAGGAACACGGCCCACCAGACATCGCCGTCAAGCTCGACGAGATCGACATGCCCTACCGAGGTGATCGGATTGTCGCGAGCCGGATCGAGGTCGCGCTGCGTCAATATGGGATTGTCGGCATACGGAGTGTAAGGTCCGAGAACGTCGCGCGATCGCAGCACGACCTGAGAATGGTTGACAGCCGTCCCCCCTTCCGCGGCGCAGAGATAGTACCATCCGTCGCGCTTGTAGATGTGGGGCCCTTCAATCCAGATCGGCTTTTCCTCAGGCCGTACGCCGCCGTCCACGAGCGGAATCGCCGTCGTCTTCGATTTGAAAGTTTCCGGCTCGACTTGCCGTATCCAAATCGCGCGGTGTCCATCATATAGCGCGGGCCCGGGCGGCTCGTCATTGTTGAGAATATAGACCTTGCCGTCGTCGTCGAAGAAGAGCGAGGGATCGATGCCGCCGATCTCCGGGAGCCAAACCGGTTGCGACCAGGGACCTGCGGGATTTTCAGCGGTTATGATAAAGTTGCCGCCGCAATCGACACAAGTGTTGGCGATATGAAACCGGCCGCGATGGTGCTCGATGGTCGGCGCGAAGACCGCCCGCGACAGGCCGAGACCGCCAAAGTCGAGCATGCCTTCGCGATCGATTGCATTGCCGATTTGCGTCCAGTTGACGAGATCGCGGCTGTGCAACACTGGAATTCCCGGAAACCATGCGAAGGTTGAATGGACAAGATAAAAGTCATCGCCGACGCGCGTGATGCTGGGGTCGGGATAAAAGCCGGAGAGAATGGGATTGAGATATTCGTCTGGGCCCGGATTAGGCGCCGCCTGATCCTCGCCGCTGTATCGAAACCACGAAAATACAGCCTCGACTTGCGAAGGTTCTGCGGAATTGATCGCTGCTCCTGCAGCGCCTTCAAGTCCGCTGACGCTCGAGCAACCAGCCGCAAGCGCGAGGGCGGCGACCAGCATCGGGCGAATTTTTTGTCCGCATTCCAGCAGCACAGCCGCGTCCCTCCTCAATCGCGCGCCCGGCGGGCGGCGCTTTCCGTGCCCCAAAGGCCCCAGCCTAGATCAAGGCCGACAAAATGATAGCGGTACCATAACACTTCTGTTGGCCCCTCGCCAACTCGAGCGGGCGGCAATCGCTTCGATTTCCACGACCTCGTTTCCCGAATGCTGGACGGGCACGCAATCCAGCGTATCGTCCCTATGGGCTTTGCAGTCGCGCGCGAAGCGTCAGAACTTGGGAAGGCTCGATGTTGCGCATGCTAAGGCGATGTGCGCGCGACACTTGGGAAAAGGTTAGAATGGGCCAGGACGGCAAAAGAGGGAACAAGAAGCAAGGCGTGACCATTAAGGAGGTCGCGGCCCTCGCCAGCGTTTCGCAAATGACAGTCTCGCGCGTTTTGAACCAGCGAGCGCTCGTCAAGCCGATGACGAAGGCGAAGGTCGAAGCGGCTATGGCCGAGCTCAATTATCGGCCCAATCTGCTTGCGCGCGGGCTTGCCGGCGGGAAATCGGTTTTGATCGGTTTTCTCTATTATAATCCAAGCTATGGATATTTGAATGAGTTCCTGGTCGGCGCGCTCGATGAGTGCCGCGCGCTCGGGCATCATCTCGTCGTCGAGAATTTCGCTCCTGATCGCTATGACGACTCCGTCGAGCGCGTATCGGCGCGGCTGCGCAAAATCGGCCTGGACGGGTTCATCGTCGCCCCGCCGCTCAGCGAACACAGGGTAGTGATCGATGCGTTGAGGGAAATCCGGTCGCCTTTCGTGCGTGTTTCCCACGGGGATTTGTCCTGCGATGATCTCAGCGTGGTCATTAATGACACGCAAGCGGCGTCGGATATCACCGAGCACCTGATTGCATACGGCCACAAGCAGATCGCCTTTGTCATGGGCGCATCCAACCAATCGTCGACGGCGCTGCGCCTTGCCGGGTTCAAATCGGCGATGTCGAGACACCGCCTGTCGACGGGCGGGATTTATCTCAAAAAAGGCGATTTCACGCTGCAATCGGGCTTCGCCGCGGGCGAACGCCTGTTCTCGCTGGCGTCGCCGCCGACGGCCATATTCGCCAGCAATGACGAAATGGCGGCAGGAGTCATTTCCGCTGCGCACAAATACGGCGTCAAGATTCCGGCGGATGTGAGCATCGTCGGGTTCGACGACACCGCGATCGCGGAATCAACGTGGCCGCCGTTGACGACAGTTCGTCAGCCGATCGGCGACATGGCCCGTAAGGCGGTGATCATCCTCGCTGACAGTCTCAATTCGCCGCAGCTGGAGCCGATGGATCGGCTTCAGATTCTCGACCACGAAATTGTCGAGCGAGGATCAGTCGCCGCTCCGCGCCGCTGACGGCGATCAACTGCGCATTTCTTCAAGTTCGAGCCCTTTCGTCTCCCGGACGGCGAGGAATACGAATACGACCGACAGCAGCGCGCAAAATGAATAGAATCCGTATGCGCCGCTGAGGCCGATCCATGACGTCGCCAGCATGATTGGAAAGGTCATGGTGATGGCGAAATTGGCTATCCACTGGAAGAACCCGGCGACGGCAAGTCCGGAGCCGCGGATTTGGTTGGGAAACATTTCGCCGAGCGAGACCCACATCACGGGGCCCCAGGACATATTGAAGAATACGACATAGGCGTTCGCCGCGATCAGCGCCGTGCGGCCGACCCCGGCTGGCAACGACACGGCGCCATCGACAACCGCCGACTGTGCAAACGCCCAGACAAGCGTTGCAAGCGTGACAGTCATGCCGATTGATCCGACGGCGAGCAGCGGCTTGCGCCCGATCCGGTCGATAAGCGCAAGCGCCACCAGCACCGCGAGAATCGAAACGCCGCCGCTGATGACGTTGATCAGGAGTGCATCATTTTCCGAGAAGCCGACGGCCTGCCACAGAACAGCGCCATAATAGAAGACCACATTGATGCCGACGAGCTGCTGGAAGGTCGCAAGGCCGATGCCGATCCAGACGATGGGCTTCAGGATCGTCCCTTTCTGCAAGACGTCAGCGAGACGGGGCTTATGGTCGCGCGCCAGCGACGCCTCGATCTCGCTCACCTTTGCGCCCGCCCGCGCGGAGCCCATGATTCGCTCAAGTACGCGTCTGGCGGCGTCAACCTTGCCCCTAACGACGAGAAAACGCGGGCTCTCCGGTATGAAAAGCAGCGCAATCAGGAAGACAGCCGCCGGCAGGAGTTCGATCCAGAACATCCAGCGCCACGCCTTGAACCCAAAGAGCCAATCGGAGCTCGCCGAACCAGCATTAGCGGCGATCAGGTAATTGCTGAGAAACGCCACAAACAGTCCGGCGATGATCGCCACCTGTTGGATCGTCGCGAGCCTGCCGCGCAAGGAGGCGGGAGCAACCTCAGAGATATAGGCGGGCGCCATGACCGAGGCGGCGCCGACAGCAAAGCCGCCGATGACCCGGTAAATGACGAATTCAACTGACGTAACCGCAATGCCGGAACCCCAGGCGCTGACGATGAAGAAAACCGCTGCGACAATCATCATGGTGCGCCGCCCGAACAGGTCGGACAGCGTGCCCGCAAGCGCTGCTCCGGCGGCGCAGCCGAGAAGCATCGATGCGACATTAAACCCCGTGCCGACGCTGTTGGAATTGAAGGCGCTCTGCAGGCCGTCAACAGTGCCGTTGATGACGCCGCTGTCGAATCCGAACAGGAAGCCGCCGATCGTGGCGACACAGCTGATTAAAATTACGAACCCGATGTCACCTTCGGCGCGCGCCGAAGGCGCTGCAGCACCTAAAGCCAAATGACCCTCCCGAACCGCTTCTTATTGTTCTGCTATATAGCCCGAAATCGACGGGCGACAGCATTCTCTTTACTGGAATGTTAGGGCTAACATATCGGCTTGTCCAGCAAGCGCCGCCCGGCCTCGATCGCTTCCCGGGGACGACGCTAAGCGCAACCCGCAACGTTTGCGACAATGACGCAACGCAGCATCATGTGAGCGCTTGCGCCGCAGGCCTGCTTTCTCTTACGATTTAACCGTAATTAGTGATAGCGCTACCAGCAAGGCGACGGCCAGCGCGGCAAGTATGACTTTTCTGGGCATCGACATAGGGACGTCGGCGGTGAAGGTAGTCGCCGTCGATGAGCGCGGCGTTGTCGTCGCTCAGTCAAGCGCGGAACTTTCAGTCTCGCGGCCGCGTCCGCTCTACTCGGAACAACAGCCGGCGGACTGGTGGGCGGCGACGAACAAGGCCGTCGCTGACATCCCGCGGGAAGCGCGTCGCAGCGTCCTCGCTATTGGATTATCCGGTCAGATGCACGGCGCGACGTTGATCGACGGCCGCGGGGCCGCCTTGAGGCCTGCGATTTTGTGGAACGACGGGCGGAGCCTAGCCGAATGCAAGGCGCTTGAGCGCATCGTCCCCCGACTAGGTGAAATCACCGGCAACCGCGCGATGCCGGGATTCACCGCGCCAAAGCTCTTGTGGGTGCGCGAGTACGAGCCCGACATTTTTTCCCGCACGGCCCGGATCCTCCTGCCGAAGGACTATGTCCGATTGCGGATGACCGGCGACTACGCCTCCGACATGTCGGATTCGGCCGGCACGCTATGGCTCGACACGCAAGCGCGCGGCTGGTCCGACGAGATCTTGTCGGCGTGCGGCCTTTCCCACGCGAACATGCCGAAACTCTACGAAGGGTCTCAATTTACGGGCGAGCTTCGCAGCGAATTGGCGGAAGCTTGGGGCATGGCGCGCGTCCCGGTCGCCGCTGGCGGCGGCGACAATGCCGCTGGCGCCGTCGGATCCGGCGTCATTCGAGCGGGCGATGCCTTTATCTCGCTCGGCACTTCGGGCGTCACATTTCTCGCCGACGACCGCTATCGTCCCAATCCCGAAGGCGGCGTGCATACTTTCTGCCACGCGCTGCCTGGGCGCTGGCACCAGATGTCCGTGATGCTGAGCGCGGCGAGCGCCGTCGACTGGACGGCTCGAATCGCGGGCTTTGCAACGACCGCCGATCTCTTCTCGGCGGTCGAACGGCGCAATACGCCGACGGTCAGCGAGCTATTCCTGCCCTATCTCACCGGCGAGAGGACTCCGCATAACGATCCGCTGGCGCAAGGCGTTTTTTTTGGCCTGACGCAGTCAACCGATTCCGTTACGCTCGGCCAAGCGGCGCTTGAAGGCGTCGCGTTCGGCCTCGCCGATGGTCTCGAAGCGCTGCGCGGGTCAGGAGCGCAGATCGATACGCTGTCGGTGATCGGCGGCGGCGCTCGGTCTCCTTACTGGGGAAAGATCCTGAGTTCGGTTTTCGACCGGCCCCTGATTTACCGCGAAGGCGGCGAAGTCGGGCCAGCCTTCGGCGCCGCGCGGCTGGCGCGTCTCGCGCTTGGCGGCGAAGCGACGGAAGACGTCTGCGTCGCGCCTCCGATCCGCGATGTGATCGAACCTTCCGAGAGATTGAGAGATCTCTTTGCGGCGCGTCGGCCGCTGTTCCAGAAACTCTATCAGACCGTGCGACCGCTATTTCAGGAGAACGCTTGATGGCCGGGTCCTATTTTGCAGAAATCTCCAACATCGAATTCAAGGGCGCTGACAGCGACGACCCGCTGAGCTTCCGCTATTATGACCGCAACCGGAAGATTCTTGGAAAGACGATGGAAGCGCATCTGCGCTTCGCCGTTTGTTACTGGCACTCATTCTGCTGGGATGGAACCGACATATTCGGGTCTGGCACATTCTTCCGTCCTTGGAACGGCGCCGCGCCCGACCAGAAATCCGCCGAGCGCAAGCTTGACGAAGCGTTCGAGTTCATAACACGCCTCGGCGCGCCGTTCTTTTGCTTCCATGACGTCGATGTCATGGCCGCGGCAGCGACTCCGAGGGAGCATGTTCACAACTTCTCGCTGATCGTCGATAGAATCGAAGAGAAGATGAACGCGACTGGCGTCAAGCTTCTCTGGGGTACGGCAAACCTTTTCGGACACCCGCGCTATATGGCGGGCGCAGCGACTAATCCCGATCCGGAGGTCGCGGCGTTCGCCGCCCTTCAAGTGCGCGAGGCGATGAACGCGACGCACCGCCTCGGCGGCTCCAATTACGTGCTCTGGGGCGGTCGCGAAGGCTATGACTGCGGTCTCAATACAAGCATGCGCCGCGAGCTTGACCAGTTCGGCCGTTTCCTCACCATGGTCGTCGAGCACAAACATAAGATTGGATTCAAGGGCACGATTCTCATCGAGCCGAAGCCGCATGAGCCCACAAAGCACCAGTACGACACCGACGTGGCGACCGTTTATGGTTTCCTGAAGCGCTACGGGCTCGAGAAAGAAGTCTCGGTCAATATCGAGGCGAACCACGCCACGCTCGCGGGACACTCATTCGAGCACGAGATTCAGCTCGCCCTCGATCTCGATATCTTCGGCTCGATAGATATGAACCGCGGCGACCCGCAGAACGGCTGGGACACGGATCAGTTTCCGAACGATCTGCGGGAGATCACACTGGCGGTCTACTACATCCTGCAAGGCGGAGGCTTCCGCAATGGGGGGTTCAATTTCGACGCCAAAGTCCGCCGTCAGAGCATCGACCCGGCCGACCTCTTTCACGCCCACATTGGGGCGATGGACCTTACAGCGCGCGCGCTGATTAACGCCGCCGCCATGATCGAGGATGGAACGCTCGCCGAATTCGTCAAGGAGCGCTATGCGGGCTGGACGAAAGGCTTCGGTGCGCAAATGCTGTCAGGCGACGCGGATCTCGACGCGGCGGCAGCGCATGCGCTCGCGCGCAACACGTCGCCGCCTCTACGCTCAGGTCGGCAGGAATATCTTGAGAACTACGTGTCGCGCATGCTGTGAGCCCAGACCGCGCAAGGGCGGTCGATAGTCGCGCCGTTCATCGCACGTCCACAATGAAAGGCGCGACGGGCAAGTCGCCAGTCGTGAAAAGATTGCAGATCGGCGCGTCGCCTTGACAATAGCGCGCCGAAGCAGGCGCGGCGACGCCGTCAGCCTCCAGCACGATGTCGGCGCCGACGAGACTGGCTTTCGCCCAGGCGCAGACCTCTTCCAAATCGCATAATTCGAAAGCGATCGGCGCTCGTGCTCCGATAACCTTCAAATTCGTCGTCGGCATCGTAAGGATCGCCTTGCGGCCGCGCCGTCTCGCCGAGACAGGCGCGACGCCGTCGATAAATCCTCCGCCGCGACCGAGAAGTGCGCGCGCTACGGCGGCGGCGCGGGCTGAAACGACCTGCTTGTTTGGCGGATGGATGTCGAGGCGGTCGCCGGCGTCGATCGATACGACCATGCCGGTGCGGGGATCGGCGACGGCGACCCTGCGCGCCGCTTCGCGGATTTGAGACCATCCCGACGGGCCAGGCTTCGAAGGCATCGCGCCGTAGCTCGCCAGCTGTATAACGACCGCCGCGAGTTCCTCGCCGAACGCAGCCCGCCATGACGCAATGAGGGCCTTTAAAAGCGCTTCATAGGTCGCCGGATGATCAGTATTGCTTTCGCCCTGATACCAGATCGCGCCCGTCATGGCGAAATTGCCGAGCGGCGCTATCATGCCGTTGTGGATTGTCGTCAGCCCACTGACGGACCCCCACGGCAACTGAGGCGCCGCCTCGCTGGCGGCAGGGGCGATCGCATATCGCCATCCGCCCGCGAGCGGCGCGCGGAGACCGCCTCCAAACTCCAACGCCATGTCTTTTGCCGGCCCCAGCATTCCGCCGGGACCATAGGTGTTAAGGACATTGACGACGATGAGATTTTCGCCCTCACGCAGGTAACCCGGCGGCACTTCATATCGGCGCGCGAGGCCCCAGCCGAAGGTCGACGCCAGGAATCGCCCATTGATCCAGACCGCGTCGACTTCGTCGATTTCGCCTAACGCTACGCTATGCGCTTGCGCCAGCTCCTCCGCCGTCAAGACGAAGCGTTTGCTGTACCAGGCGCGTCCAAAATGTTGGCTTGCTTCAGGATCGCCATAGTGTTTCCAGTCGCCCATTTCGGCGGGGACCGGCCGCCATTTGAGGCCGGCGCCGTCTCCGGTCCACGGCGCGACGTCGGCGAAGGCGGCGCGATGCCAAGATTCCCAGGAAGCGCCATAAGCCTGCATCGCCGCCAGTCTGTCCGACCTGAAAAGCTCCAGTTGCGCCAGCGCCGACTCGAAGCCCTTCGTCTCTTCGAGCGAATTCGCCGGCAACCACGCTTCGATCTGCGAACCGCCCCACGACGCGTCGATGAGGCCGACCGGAACATTTCCATCCGCATAAAGATCGCGCGCGGTGAAGAAACAGACCGCCGAGAAATCGCGCACGACATTGGGCGTCGCCGCCTTCCAAGTCGCTTCCGTAGGAAGCTTTTTTGCCGGGGTCAGCGCGGCCGCCTGCGGGATCGTCAGAAGCCGGAAGTTCCTATCATGCGGACCAGCGATCTCGGCGTCAGGGTTGAGCGCGCGGTAGACCGGATATTCCATGTTCGACTGCCCGGAGCAAAGCCAGACGTCGCCAAAATGCACGTCCATGAATCGTAACGTTTGGCGGCCAGCCTCGATTTTCAGTGGGAAAGGGCCGCCCGCAGGCATCGGAGGAATGGCGGCTGACCAACGTCCATCCGGCGCAGCGACGGCGTCGACGGCATGCGGTCCGACGAAGACCGACACTGTCGCGCCGGCTGGCGCGTCGCCCGACAACACAAGGGTGCGATCGCGCTGAAGCACGGCGCCGTCCCCGATCGGCCCATCAACCGCGAGCGTTGGAGCTGCAAGGGCCGCGCCGGCCATTGCGGCTGCAGAGGCGATGCAGATCAGCGCTCGAATCATTGCGTGCTCTTGCGATGTCCGCGCTCGCCGCGGCGTCCTGAGTTGGCCTTCACCGTATGACGGCGCGGGAAAGGCGCGAAAAGAGTTCGTCCGGTGAAAGTGGCTCCTGCGACGGCGCCGCATCGGCCAAACTGCCGGCCTCGCCGCCAACAGCCGCGCTCAAGCCTGGAAGGACGCTGTGCGCGGAAGACCTCGTTCCATTCAGTATGCGGCGCGTGCATTGCTGCCCCTCGTTCGGCGTCATTTGGACGCGTTGCGGCACTGGAAGGCGATCGCTTGGGGCCATGCGGACGGTCGGCGATGAGGCGAACCGCCGCCTCGCCCCTCGGGAGGAGAGGGCGAGGCGGCGTCTGGAAGGGCGCCATCGCGACGCTCCCCGCCAAGGTCGCCAAGTTTCCCCGGCGCCCCAAACCTTGCGTTCATGCAGCCAACATCCCAGCGTCTTCAATCAAGGGATCGAAGGCGCCCATTGGCGATCGGGAACGAGTTTCCCAGATCACCACTTTTGCCGCTTTATGATAGCGCTATCAAAATGCTACTGATTGCCCGAGATTCTGTCAATTCACGACAGCGCCCCACACTGAGAAACATGAAGACGCGCCCGCGCGCCGCCTTTGCGGCGCGTGTTTTTGTTGCTTTGCAGCAAAGATTACTATCCTTCCCAAAGCATATTTGAACGCTGATCAGCCTGTTGCACGAATGTCGCGCAAACCGGTCAAATGCGACCAATGACAGCTGGAAATTTCAGCGTCATTGCAATTCTTTTTGACGCAGCCGCGATTCCTCGTATGTTAGCGCAAACAATAGAAGGCCGTTTGTGGAGCGGTCTCGGCTTGGAAACGTTCGAAAGGATGAAAATCCCGACGATCCCGAAGACTAGATTCGAACCGGCGTGACCTTCGTCAGGTCGTAGTGAGTCGCCGCTCAGTTAATTCGATCGCAACAAGACGATTGGCGCTTGGCCACGTTAAGAGGAGGGAAGACGTGAAAAACGGTTCGACAGACAGAATGCGTGACGCCGTGCATCGCCGGGTTTTCCGCGTCGCATTGTTAACCGGCGCCTCGGCGCTGAGTCTTGCGGCGACTTCGACTGTCGCGCTGGCGCAGGACGAGGCTCCGGTCGACGAAATCATTGTTGATGGGATCCGCGGATCGCTCAGCCGCGCCGCCGACCTCAAGCGCAACGCGGACGGCGTCGTCGACGCCATCACCGCGGAAGACATAGGCAAGTTCCCCGACACGAACCTTGCTGAATCCCTCCAGCGGATCACCGGCGTCTCCATAAACCGTGTGAACGGCGAGGGCTCGCTGATCACGGCGCGCGGGTTCGGCGCCGACTTCAACCTCGTCACACTGAACGGCCGGCAAATGCCGACCGCAAACATTGAAACCGTCGGCGCCGGTGACGGCGGAGACTTCGCCACGGGCACCAGCCGGCAGTTCGACTTTTCGAACCTGGCCTCGGAAGGCGTTCGCCGGCTTGAGGTTTACAAAACCGGCCGCGCGGACATCGCCACGGGCGGGATCGGCGCAACCGTCAATATCGTCACTGTGCGACCGCTCGATAGCGATGGTTTTGAAGCGAGCCTCGGCGCGAAGGCCCTTCACGACACCACCGCCGAATTCGGGAAAGACATTACGCCCGAAGTGACAGGGCTTGCGAGTTGGTCGAACGACGCGAAGTCGGTCGGTGTCTCCCTGTTCGGGTCCTATCAGCGGCGCGACAGCGGCTCAGCCGGCGCGACGAGCAACGCGTGGAACGTTCTGCGCGGCAGCGAGTTCCTGGGTTCGAGCTCGCTTCTGCGTCCGACATCGGTGGTGACTAATCCGCCGGACCCCGACCAGCTTGTCACCTTCCCCAATGATAGCCGCTATATATACGCGGCCGACAGCCGCGAGCGCATCAACGCGCTCGCGACGGTGCAGTTTGCGCCTACTGAAACCATTACTTTGACGCTCGATGCGCTCTACGCCCAGAACAAGCAGGAGACAGAACGCGCGGAGCAGACCAACTGGTTTAACCGGCCGTTCGACGAAGTTACATTCGCCGGAGATCCTGTCGCGACGACCGTCTTCCTATTCGAGGATATCGGCGGCATCGGATCGCCGAACGTCAAGGACCTCGGTTTTGAACAGCAGTTCCGTTCGAGCGAGGAGACGCTGAGCTCGATCGGCGCGAACCTGAAGTTTGAGCCTACCGAGAGCCTGACGTTTTCGATCGACGGTCATACCTCGCGCGCTTGGTCGGGCCCAAATTCGCGGAACGGCACAACGTCGACTCTCGTGGCGATCGCAGCGCCGGTCGTCGATTCGCATTCGCTGGACCTCTCGAGCGGCTTCCCGGTTCAACGTTACGCCCTTAACGACTGTACGCGCCAGAATGCGCCTGGATCGGAGTTCCCGGGCACCAATTGCAACGACGTGCTTGACGTCGGAGATCTCGGCTCGCAGATCGCGCGCACGAACGCCGCCCGGCAGGAGAATATCATCAATCAGGGCCGTTTTGACGCCCGATACGAACTTGATGAGAGCGCTTATTTCACGCTCGGATTTGACTATCGCGACGCGCAAGTGACGCGAAACCGAATTCAGACTCAGCAGACGCTGGGCGATTGGGGAGTCAACAATCCCGGCGATGTGCAGCTGTTTGCGCCAGACCTGGTCGAACAATATTGCCTGAGCTGCCTTTACAACGACTTCGAGGCAGGTGATGCGGACATCGCCTTCCGCGCTAACGCCCTCGACCTGTATGACGCCTTGTCGTCCGCTTACGCTGGACGCGGCAACGCCGTCAGCGTAACGGGGCAAGACATAAACGTCGTTCAAGAAAAAATCTGGGCGATTTACGGTCAGGTCGGCTGGAACGCCGAGCTTGCGAGCAGGCCGGCCAAGCTGCTGATGGGTCTTCGTTACGAATCGACCGACGTTGAAGCGCGGACCGACGTTGCGGTTCCGACAGCGATTTTCTGGCAGTCGGACAATGACTTCTCGACCAGCGTCTCTGGTACTCTTTTGCCTGTGACCGACAGCGGGTCGTATAACAACTTCCTGCCCAGCGTCGACTTGTCGGTCGAGATCAAGAACGATCTTGTTGCGCGCGCGTCTTATAGCGAAACGATCGCCCGCGCCAATTTCGGCAACCTGTTCGTCTCAGATGTCGCGCAAACGCCGCCGCGTCCGACGGCTCTCGGCGGGGAAGCCACCGGTATCAGCGGCAACACCGGCCTTCTGCCCCTTGAATCGAAGAACATCGATTTGTCGCTCGAATGGTATTTCGACGACGCGAGCTACCTGTCGATCGGGTTCTTCGATAAACGTGTGCGAAACTTCATCGGCACGGGCGTGACGACTCGCACGCTGTTCGATCTGCGTGACCCGAGCTCAGGCGCTCCCGGCACGCGGTCGGGCGATGCGCTCAACTATCTCACCACCAATGGTCTCGACCAGACGGACGTCAATCTCTTTACCTTGACGGCGCTGATCGATCAGTTCGGGCTGGGCGCTGCCACCACGATGTTCGAAGCGAACCTCAACGCGCAGGGCGACCTCGATCAAGCTTTTGTTGACGCGACGCTCGGCGCTTATGACGTCGTCGCGAACTCAAGTGATCCGTTCTTCCAGTTTGCGGTTCAGGGGCCGATCAATAATCGCGAGGGCAAGATCCGGGGCGTCGAGTTCGCCTTCCAGCACTTCTTTGGTGAGACAGGGTTTGGCGTTCAGGCGAACTACACTTATGTCAGCGGAGATGTGAACGCTGACGTCAACTCTGATCCTGCGATCGATCAGTTCGCACTTCTCGGCCTTTCCGACACGGCAAACGCCAGCCTGATATATGAAAAATACGGCGTGTCGGCGCGGGTCTCATACAATTGGCGTGATAAATTCCTCGCCGCAACGAACGACGACGGCTCCAACAGGAATCCGCTGTTCGTAGACGCGTTCCATGAAGTCGACGCCAACGTCACCTACGATATCACGTCAAATCTGCAGGCTTCGTTCGAGGCTATCAACATTTTCGGCGAGGATTTGAAGACCTTCGCGCGCTCCGAACAGGCTTTCGTGCAGATCCAGGATCTGGGACCGCGCTACCTGTTCGGCCTGCGCTATCGCTTCTAGGCTGAACCCGCTCCGGCATAGGATCAGGGCCGCTGTTCGCAGCGGCCCTGTTTTTGTCTAGTATCGACGCCAAGGACGCCGCCCCGCTTCGAATAAACCCAATTTTTGCAGATATTCGATGGTCAAATTTCTTCCTTTGAACAATGTCGACCACAAGGATCTGAAGGTTGCGCCGGGGCACTGCGCTGAATTCGGCGACGACGTGAACCAGACGCTGATCTACCCCACCGAATTCGCCAATGTTCAGCGCGAATACCCGATCCTTTTCCGCCGGACAGAGCGAGGCGAATATGAATCGCTGGCGCTGCTCGGGTTTGATCCGGGTGAGAATCTTTATCTGCGCGACCGGCGCTGGGCCGCGCGCTACGTGCCTGCGGGCCATACGCGGCGGCCTTTTGCGCTTGGCCCGAACAATAACCGGCATTTGACGGACGCCGACCCGGGGCCGGCGATTTATGTCGACCTCGACGATCCGCGCATAGCGTCCGCAGGCGCGGACGGCGGACGGGTGTTTCTGCCGCAAGGCGGTCATGCGCCCGCGCTTGTGCGCGCGCTCGACGCGCTGCGCATCATTCACGACGGCGTATTGATGGCGAAAGAAATGTTCGCAGCCTTCGAGGCTGCCGACCTGATTGGGCCGGTCGCGATCGAGGCGGCGCTTAACGAACGCGAGCGATTTCGCCTCGACGCGTTCATGACGATTGACGAGCGAAAGTTTCGTGCGCTGTCCGGGGAGCGGTTGGAGAATCTCCACCGGTCAGGCTTTCTTTCCGCCGCCATCCTCATTGCGTCCTCGCTTGGAAACATCAGCTGGCTGATCGATGAGAAGATCAGGCGCCGGCTCAGGACCGGCTATTGATCTCATGAGCTACGCGCCGCGCAAAACCGCCTCGATCGACGCCGGCTCGGGCCCCGTTTCGTTTCAGCGTCTAGTCGAAGGCGGCCGCCCCGTCATTATCAAAGGCCTTGTCGCCGACTGGCCTGTCGTCAAGATCGGCCGCAACGGACCGGAAGCTGTTCGCGATTACCTGGCGCGCTACTACACTGGCGCTGCGGTTGTCGGGTATGAGGGTGTCGCCGAAATATCCGGCCGGTTTTTCTATAACGCCGACCTTACGGGTCTCAATTTCACAGCGCGGCGCGTTTCACTGACGGATTTTCTCAGCCGCGTGGCCGATACGTCGCGAGATGCGGCGCCGCCGTCTCTTTACGTCGGATCGACTGACGTTGATGTCTACTTGCCCGGTTTTCGCCGCGAAAACGATCTCGACCTTAACGACCCCGCGTTCTCGGGGCGGCCGCCGCAAGTCGGCGCGTGGATCGGCAACAGAACCATCGCTACGGCGCATTTCGACATGTCGAACAATATCGCGTGCTGTGTCGCCGGCCGCCGCCGCTTCACGCTGTTTCCGCCAGAATCAGTGGCGTGTCTTTACCCAGGACCGTTGGAGCCTACGCCGGGCGGCCAGGTCGTGAGCATGGTGGACTTCAACGGGCCCGACTTCGAAGCCTACCCCGATTTTCGCAAAGCTCTCGCCGCCGGCGAAACCGCGGAACTCGAAGCTGGCGACGTCCTCGTCTATCCGGCGCTGTGGTGGCACCACGTTGTAGCACTTGAGCCGTTCAACATGCTGGTCAACTATTGGTGGAACGATGCGCCCGCGCATCTGGACACGCCGATGACCACGCTTCTTCACGGGCTCCTTAGCATCCGCGACCGGCCACAGGCTGAGAAAGACGCCTGGCGCTTCCTGTTTGACTACTACGTGTTTGGTTCGGCCGATCGACCGCGGGCGCATCTGCCGGCGCATGCGCATGGCGCGCTAGCGCGACTTGACGAAGCGAGCGCGCGACGGTTGCGCGCCTTTTTGATGCAGAGATTGAACAGATGAAAAACGGATCCTCGCCGGCCGCCGAACAGAACGTAAGAAATGTAGTGATCGCGGGCGGCGGCACCGCAGGATGGATCGCAGCAGCCGCCCTCTCCTCACAATTGGGCCCGCTGCTGGATATCACGCTCATCGAGTCAGACGACATCGGCACAGTCGGCGTCGGCGAAGCGACAATTCCGACCTTTCGGACGTTTCATAAACTCATCGCCGTCGATGAGCGCGCGTTTATGCGTGCGACGAAAGCGAGTTTCAAACTCGGCATCGCATTCGAGAACTGGGCGCGACCCGGGGATCGGTACATCCATGCCTTTGGGCAGATCGGCCGGCCTACCTGGATGGCGGAGTTTCATCACATCTGGATGCAAGCGAGGTCGATGGGGCTCGGCGGCGAACTTGGCGACTACTGCTTCGAACTTCAAGCGGCACAAGCAAACAAGTTCGCGACCTCCGAGAAGTCGACGATTAATTACGCCTATCACCTCGACGCGGGCCTTTACGCTGGTTTCCTGCGCGCCTTCAGCGAAGAGAAGGGGGTAAAGCGCGTCGAGGGCAAAATCGCCGACGTTCGCCTGCGGGGGGAGGACGGCTTCGTCCAATCGCTTGTGATGGCGGACGGCAGGGAGATCGAGGGCGACCTGTTCATCGACTGCACTGGATTTCGCGGGCTGCTCATCGAACAGACGTTGAAGGCGGGATACGAAGATTGGGCGCACTGGCTGCCGACGGACAGCGCCCTGGCTTTACAGACGACCTCGGTCGACGCCGCCGAACCCTACACACGCGCAATCGCTCACGACGCGGGGTGGCGCTGGCGCATTCCGCTGCAGCACCGGGTCGGAAACGGACTTGTCTATTGCAGCGCGTTCCTCTCAGATGAGTCGGCCCATGAGCGGCTGATGGGCGCCGTCACTGGCGATCCCATCACCGTTCCACGGGTCATCCGGTACAAGACCGGCCGGCGCCGTGAGGTGTGGCGTAAGAACGTGGTGGCGCTGGGCCTGGCGAGCGGCTTCGTCGAGCCGCTGGAATCGACGAGCATCCATCTCATTATCACCGGAGCCACAAAACTGATCCAGCATTTCCCGTTCGGCGGCGTCAACAGCGCGCTGACCGATCGGTACAATGCGCTTGCGCGCCGCGAACTGGAGCAGGTTCGGGATTTCATCATCCTGCATTACAAACTGACTGAGCGGGACGACAGCCCGTTCTGGCGCCGTTGCCGGGACATGGACATCCCGGACACACTTGCAGAACGGATCGCCCTCTTCGAGAACAACGCGCTCGCCTATCAGGCTGCGGACGAGTTGTTCCGCGTCGATTCCTGGCTGCAGGTGATGTTAGGGCAGCGGCTCGAAGCGCGGGCTTTTCATCTTCTTGGCCGCCTCATGACGGAAGATCAGATAAAGCGCGCGCTCTCGGGCATTCGCGAGAATATCAATAAGGCTGTGTCCCAGATGCCATCGCATCAGCACTTCCTCGACGACTTTTGCGCACCCGCCTGATCCCAATGGCAGCGCCTGCCCCTTTTGAGGCAGGACACCTAGCGGGCGCGCGTCGTTATCGCGCTGCGAAAGCGACTTGGCTCGTCACTGACGGCGCCGTTCCTCGAGCGCCCGGCTGGCCGCCGCCGACTGACAGCGTCGCAGTCATGCCGCTCGGCGTCGTGAAAGTTCCGTCCTCGGCGTAATAGCCAAGGCGGTCGGCGGGAATGGCAAAGGCGACAGTCTTGCTTTCGCCTGGCGCCAGATCGACGACATCGAAGCCAACAAGTTCAACGCGCGGCGTCGAAGCGTTAGGCCGCTCGCCGAGCGACAGATAGACCTGCGCAACCTCTTTGCCCGCCGTCTTTCCGACGTTGGTCAAGGTGAACGACACTTCAAGCGGCGAGACGCCGTCGTGCTCCGCCGGCGCGGCGAGGCCGCTATAAGCGAAGCTCGTGTAACTTAGTCCGTACCCGAATGGATAGAGCGGCGCGCCCTCATAATATTTGTATGTGCGATTGCGCATCGAATAGTCGTCGAATGCAGGAAGCCCGTCTAGCGAGCGGTAGAAAGTCACAGGCAAGCGCCCCGACGGACTGAACTCGCCCCAGAGAAGATCGGCGATCGCGGCGCCGGCGCGTTCGCCGGGATAGAAGGCCTGCACGATCGCCGATGCGTTCTCGTCAGCCCAGTTGAGCGCCATAGCGCTGCCTGAGAAGTTGACAAGGACGACCGGTTTGCCGAGCGCGCTCAGCTCCTTGAGCAAGTCCTCCTGCACTTTCGGCAAATCGAGGCTCGTCCGGTCACCGCCGCTGAACCCGGCGATCTTGACGTCCATTTCCTCGCCCTCGAGGTTGGCGTCGATCCCGCCGAAGAACAAGACGACATCGGCGCGCCCAGCGGCTGCGATCGCTTCGGCCCGAAGATCGCGCGACACCTCGACCCACTCGAAATGCGCAAACTTTTCCAGCGCATCGCGGTGCCAGCTGCTGTCGAGCGTCATGGTCACCTTGACCGGGTAGCGCTCGCCCGCTTTCAGGCTGAACGTCTGACCGACTGTCGGCTTGCCGTCGACCGTCGCGACGGACCAACCCGAAAGCTTGAACCGATAGTCGCCGGATTTCTGGGGCACAAGCACGCCCGTCCATTCGGCGCCGAATTCTTCATCTAGCCCGTCGGTCGCCGGCGAGCGCGCCCAGTAAAAATCGATGTTCGGGTCAATGCGCTCGGCCGCCGGCTCTCCCTTCCGGTCCCGGTCGGCGTAGTAGGCCGCGCTAAGTCCGGGCGAGAGTGTTCCTGCCCCGGTTTCATGAAACAGGGCCGACGCGGGCACCGCCTCATAGTTCGCATACACATCTTCGGCGATGGGAGAGCCCGGCGCGTAAAATACGTTCTCCCCGCCCGCCTTCACGCGCACGCCGTCAAGCGCAGTGACAGGTTTTGTCGGAATGCCGTGATAGTTGCCGATCAGGGTCGTATGATTGTCGGCGTTTGGGCCGATCACGGCGACCTTCGCGCCCTTTTTCAGCGGCAGCACGCCGTCATTCTTTAAGAGCACGAGCGATGCGCGCGACGCGCGTTCGGCGAGCGCGATATTTTCGTCGCTTCCGACCTCTGTTATCGGAATGTCCGTAAAAGGAACCTTCGCCGGATCGTCGAACATTCCGAGCTTCATGCGCGCCGTAAAGAGCCGCGTCACCGCAATGTCGAGCGCTGCTTCGTCGATGAGGCCCTTCGCGACAGCCTCCGGCAGCGCCCGCATCTTGCTGCCTTCGCCGTCGCCGCAATTAAGGTCCGTGCCCATTTTGACGGCCAGCGCCGCCGCCTCCGCCATCGTCGCGACGTGAGCGTGCGCCTTGGGATAGTAGAAGTCGCCGATTGCGCCGCAGTCTGAAACGACATAGCCGTCGAAGTCGAGCTTGCCGCGCAGAAGCGTCTGCATCAACTCAGCGCTGCCGCAAGCGGGCGCGCCGCGAAACGCGTTATATGCGCACATGGCCGAAGCGACGTCAGTCAGCGCGATCGAGGTTCGGAAAGCGTCAAGATAGGTTTCCCACAGATCGGCCTCTGTCGGGTTGTAATCGTCCGAATGCCGCGTCAATTCCGGCCCCGAATGCACGGCGAAGTGCTTCACGGTCGCCACGGTCTTCCAGTAGCGGTCGTCGTTTCCCTGCATTCCGTTGATGAAGTTGACCGACATCCGCCCCGTCAGGAAAGGGTCTTCGCCGTAGGTCTCCTGCCCCCGCCCCCAACGCGGGTCGCGAAAGATGTTGATGTTCGGCGACCAGAATGTCAGCCCGCCATACATCGCCCTTACGTCTTCCTTGATGAAGAAGTGATATTTGGCGCGCGCCTCGTCCGAGATGGTTTCGGCGATTTCGAGCATCAGGTCTTCGTCCCACGTTGCGGCGAGACCGATCGCTTGCGGAAACACCGTCGCTTCGCCAGCGCGCGCGACCCCATGTAGCGCTTCATTCCACCAGTTATAAGCCGGCACGCCGAGCCGCTCGATCGCCGGGGCCTTGTCGTACATTTGAGCCGCTTTTTCCTCGAGCGTCATGCGCGAGACGATGTCTGCCGCGCGAGCCTCGAAGGATTGCGAAACGTCGAGATAGAGCGGCGCAGCGGAATCGTCCGCGCCATCAGGCGCGCTTTTTCCAGCCGAGTCTCCTGTCCTGCCGCAGCCAGCAGCCGTGAACGATAGCGCAATGAACGTCGTTGCAACGAGGCGCGCAAGCCGCCCCTCGAGCGCCTGCAAATGGACGGCGTTTCTCATGTTTCGATCATCTCCGGTTTCGTCGTTCATCGGCCTTGCTGAATTGACGGCAGCATAGCTGCTTCATAATGTTAGCGCAAACACGAAATGCGGAGCCGCCCGCGGCGCGAGCATGCAAAGACAACCGGGAGGAGAAATGCGGCAGTTCTTGAAGGCGACTATCGCAGCAGGCCTGATGCCCTTGGCGACCGTTGGCGCCGCGACTGCGAAGATCGTGCCTGAAGAATATTTCGCTGAACCTGGCATCGAAATTCTCGTTTTTTCGAACTGGTACGACGGCCTTTTCAGCGACGCCAAGATCAGCGGCGTCGAAATGATCCGATACGGCGTCCGAACGATGACGAACGGCGACGTGAGGCTGAGCCCGACGCCGGGGCAATGGGAGCCGGTCGGCAACCTCCGAACGAGGCGCGTCCTCGCGGCGGAAAATGCGATCGAGGCCGACTTATCCTATCCTGCCGGGGGCTTTGACTACACGATAAGAGTGCAGGATTCGGGCGATCGGTTCGTGATCACCGTGCGTAGCGACAAAGTTCTGCCTGCCGCGCTCGAAGGCCGGGCCGGATTCAATCTCGAGTTCATTCCGTCGGTCTATGGCGGCCAGACCATGATCGTCGACAACGCGCCATATCAGCTTTCAGTCTATCCGCATGGGGAGATGATTCTTCGGCCCGAGGGTCCGCGCCCCGACGGCGCAGCGGCCGAGCCGCTCCCTTTGGCGACCGGCGCCGAGCTTGCGCTTGCGCCCGCCGACGAGCGCCATCGCGTCACTATCAGAACGAAGAGCGGCGCGCTGGCGATTTATGACGGCCGCAACCAGGCGCAGAATGGCTGGTTCGTCGTCCGCGGCGAATTGCCGGCCGGCAAGGTGGGCGTACTCCTCGAGTGGGAGTTGTCAGCGCCGGGAAACAAGTCTTGGATCCGAACGCCTGTCATCAGCTACAATCAGCTCGGTTACCGGCCCCAAGTCAAAAAGGTCGCTTTTGTGGAGCTTGACCGGCGCGCGTCGGAGTCAAAGCCTGTGAGGCTATTGCGGTTTGGCGCCGACGGCCACGCGACAGTCGTCAAGAGCGGCGTCTTCGCCGGGTTTGAGCCTTACCTTCGGTATCGGTATGGACAGTTCGACTTCTCCGAAGTGACCGCGCCTGGCGTATACGCGCTTGAATATGACGGCGTCCGTCAAAGCTCCTTCCGAATCGCGGACGACGTCTACGATGCGGCGTGGCATCCGACGCTCGATGTTTTTTTTCCGGCGCAGATGGACCACATGTTCGTCAATGAGGCCTACAGGGTCTGGCACGGCGCGGCGCATCTCGACGATGCGCTGCAGGCGCCGACCGATCACGAGCATCACGATCTCTATCGTCAGGGGCCTGCGACCGACACGCGTTTCGCGCCGCTGCAACATATCCCGGGCCTCAATGTCGGGGGCTGGTTCGACGCCGGCGATTTCGACATCCGGACCCAGAGCCAGTACGGGACTGTGCGGACTATGGCCGCCGCTTGGGAAGTATTCCGTCCGGATCGCGATCAGACTCGAATCGACTGGGCGCGACGGCGGGCGGACATGCATACGCCGGACGGCGCGCCGGATCTCCTGCAGCAGATCGCGCACGGCGCCCGGCAGCTCCTCGCTCAGCATGAAGCAGTCGGCCATGCGATCCACGGAATCGTCGAACCCGATCTTGATCAGTACACGCATCTCGGCGATGCGGTTACGAAGACTGACGGCCTTATTTACAAGGCGAGCCTTGGACCCGAAGAGGAAGCGCGCGGCCATTCAGGGCGGAAGGACGACCGCTGGGCGTTCACCAGCCGGTCCAGCGCGCTTCAGTATGGCTCCGCCGCCGGGCTCGCCGCGGCCGCTCGCGCGTTGAAGGGTTTTGACGACGATCTGGCCGAGAGGTCGCTCAAAAGGGCTGCGAAGGTCTTTGCAAAGGAACAGGCGAAGGCGCCTGATCTCTTTCAGCACGGAAACACCACCGGAGGACCGTTGCCGCTTGAGCGGTTCCGCGCCGCGGCGGAGCTCCTGCTGGCGACAGGCGATGACGTCTACAGGGATGCGATCTTCGCCGACTGGAAACAGACTATCGAACATTTTGGCGAGGCCGCCGAAATCGCCGTGAGAATCCGGAACGCAATGCCTGAAGATTATGGTCAGTCGCTGCGCGCCGCGGCGGAGGCCTATGTCGTTCAGAACGCCGCGGCGCGCGCCGACAATCCATTTGGAGTTGAGATCACGCGCGGCGGATGGGCGGGAGCAGGATCGGTCGTCGGTCAGGCGATCACCGATTATTGGCTGCACACTGCGTATCCCGACCTCGTCCCGTTCGAGCAAATGATGGCGGGGGTTCACTACATCCTCGGCCGTCACCCGGGGCACAATCTTTCCCTTGTTTCGGGCGTCGGCGCGCAGTCGAAAAAGGTCGCCTACGGGACGAACAGGGCCAATTTCAGCTTCATAGCCGGCGGCGTTGTGCCGGGCATGCTGATCGTCAAGCCGGACTATCCGGAGAACCGCGAGGACTGGCCGTTCTTCTGGGGGCAGAACGAATATGTAATCCCGCTCGCCGCCGAATATATCTTCCTGATGAACGCAGTTGCGCGGTAACGCCCTTCGCCGCGTGATTGCGCGCGCTTCCTGCTAGTGCCATCGCCGGACGCGCTCAATCGCCGCCGCGCCGTCGCGGCGCGGGTATTTTTATCCCGCCGGAACCGTCACGCTTCGTCCTCCAGTAGAATGGCGCCGAGGCGGTCGAGACTGGCCTCCCATGTCGTCCGATGGAAATCGATCCAACTCTGCAGCGGTTGCAGTCCATCTGGATTGAACCTGCAAGTTCTGACGCGGCCGTGTTTTTTGGTCTCGACCAGACCGCACGATTCGAGGATCGCAATATGCTGGCCGACCGCCGTTCGCGTTACGCCGAGCACACTCGCCAGACTTGAGACTGTAGCCGGGCCGCGAGCCAGCCCGGCGATCATCGCGCGCCGCGTTGGATCGCCCAACGCGCCTAACACGCGTTCCGCTTTCCTCGCTTCCGCGCCGATCGCCATAACTATCAGTCCAGCGAGGCTGAGAGACTGTCGAGCAAGCCGCGCCACCCCATTTCGCGCATTTCCGGTCCGTCCGCGCCGTCGAAGAACACGCCCTGGTGGGTGAGCGTCATCGAACAACCTGGTCCGTCCTGCTTCAGCGCCACGCTAATGAGAGCGCATGAAATGCGGCGTTCTTCGAAATCGACTGTCTGTGTAAAGACGATCCGTTCGCGCTCGACGATATCTGCAAAGGTTTGGGACCATTTCAGAACGGCGCCGGCGACCGGCGTCCCCGGCTTCATTTTGCCGATCAGCACTTCATTGCCGCCGACGCGGAAATCGAGCGCGTAGCTGAGCGTCTCGTGATCGCCGCCGTTAGCGTACCAGCGGCCCTTCTTCTCAGCGTCGGCGAAAGCCGAATACACCGTACCGGCCGGTCGCACAAAAGCGCGCTGCAGGACGAACGTGTTGTGAAACATGACAAATTTCCTTCCCAGACGGACATCACTGAAGTCTCTACTTCACTAATAGCGACTTGCTCAACCGTCAAGTCGGCACTTCACTAAAATTGACGCTGTCATCTCGCATTGCGGGGCCGGGCACTTGCGCGGCGCCTGCAGCGGTCTTCCGTTATTGAGGCCCCGCGCAGCCGATTCCACTGTTGCCATCATCTATGGGAGCGCTACCATAGCTTCTCTATTTGCTCACAAATCGCGGCGATTCGGCGGGCTTTCGAACCAGCGCCGCCATGGAGACTGGCGATGAAGCTCCTATTGGCAGCGTTTATCGCGTTGGCGGCGCAGCTCAGCTCGGCGGCTGCCGAAGACGGCTATGATCTCTGGCTGCGCTATGGTCCGTTGCCCGAGCGCGCCGCCGACGCTGCCGCACCGTTTGCCCGGCAGATCATCGTCGAAGGCGACAGCCCGACCTTGCGCGCCGTTCGGCAGGAACTTTCCCGCGCCCTTGAGGGCCTCTTGGCGCGCGAGATTGCGACCACCGGAAGACTGGCGAACGGCGCCATCCTCGCCGGGACGCCGGCGAGCTCGCCTGCTGTCCGCGCGCTCGGGCTTGGCCTTGAGAAGCTTGGCGAGGATGGCTTCCTGATCCGCTCGGCGACGATAGGCGGCAAGCGCACAATCATCGTCGCGGCGAACGCCGATCTCGGCGTTCTTTACGGCGCCTTCGAACTTCTGCGCCGTTTTCAGACTGGTGCGCCGCTCGAAGGCCTCGATGAGGCGTCCTCGCCGAAAATCAAGATCCGTATGCTGAATCATTGGGATGATCTGAACGGATTTGTAGAGCGCGGCTATGCCGGCCAATCGATCTGGGACTGGCACAAGCTGCCGTCTTTCGTCGACCCTCGCTATACGGACTATGCCAGAGCAATGGCGTCGGTCGGGCTTAACGGCGCGACGATCAATAATGTCAACGCCAATGCGCAGATCCTGACGCCGGCTTATCTGGAACGCGTCGCCGCCATCGCCGGCGCGCTGCGCCCCTATGGCGTGCGCGTCTATCTTTCGGCGCGCTTTTCGGCGCCGGCGGAGATCGGCGGCCTCAACACCGCTGACCCTCTCGACCCGTCCGTAGCCCAATGGTGGCGCGACAAGACTGACGAAATCTATAGGCTTATACCGGACTTCGGCGGCTTCCTGGTGAAGGCGAATTCCGAAGGCCAGCCCGGACCTCAGGACTACGGACGAACGCACGCTGACGGCGCCAACATGCTGGCGGAGGCTGTTGCGCCTCACAACGGCGTGATCGTCTGGCGCGCCTTTGTTTACGCCAACCGCAAGGGTGAAGACCGCACCAAGCAGGCGTTTGACGAGTTCGCGCCATTAGACGGGAAATTTCGGGGTAACGTCTTTGTTCAAGCGAAGAACGGGCCGCTGGATTTTCAGCCGCGCGAGCCTTTCAACCCTCTATTCGGAGCAATGCCACGATCGAACCTTGCGCTCGAGTTCCAGATCACCAAAGAATATCTCGGGTTCGAAACTCATCTCGTCTATCTTGGGCCGCTGTTTGAAGAGACGCTTCGCGCGGAGACAGGACGCGGCGACGGCGCCGGAGGTACCGTCGCAGCCGTCATCGAAAACGGGCCGAACCGCGATAGTCTGATCGCCGGCGTCTCCAACGTCGGATCAGACCGGAACTGGACCGGCTCAATCTTCGATCAGGCCAATTGGTACGCGTTCGGACGCCTCGCCTGGGATCCATCGTGGCCGGCGCGTGACATCGCGGAAGACTGGCTGCGCCGCACCTTCACGCAATCGCCGGAATTCGTCGAAGCGGCAACCGACATCATGATGGAGTCGCGCGAGACTGCGGTCGATTACATGACGCCGCTGGGACTCTCGCATCAGATGGCGACCGGCCACCATTATGGCCCCGGCCCTTGGATCGATGACGCCGGCCGCGATGATTGGAACCCGGTTTACTATAATCGCGCCGACGCCGACGGCGTCGGGTTTGACAGGACGCACCGCGGAAGCGCGGCTGCAAGCCAGTATTCTGACGCGGTTGCAGCCCAGTTCAACGACCCGGCCGCCACGCCGGAGTCCTTATTGCTCTGGTTTCACCATTTGCCCTGGGACTTCCGGCTGAAATCCGGCGACACGCTCTGGCATGCTTTGGTCAACCGCTATGACCGCGGCGTCAACGGCGTCCGAAAGATGCGCGCGCAGTGGAACACTCTTCAGCGCTTCGTCGATTCGGCACGGTTCGAGGAGACCTCGGCGCTTCTGAAAATTCAGGAGGCCGAGGCGCTTTGGTGGCGCGACGCTTCGATCGCTTATTTTCAGTCGGTGTCGAAGCGTCCGTTTCCCGCGGGAACGCCGCCGCCGGCGCACGATTTGTCTTATTATAAGTCGCTACGCTTCGAACACCTGGAAGGATATTGACGAGGCCGTTGACGCGCAATCTTCGAGCCGCTTGTGGCGGTCCTGCACAATTGAAGGTGACGCAATCAGCCATAGAAATACGATAAGCCCCAGAGATCGCATGCGCCTCATCCAGGGAATCTCGACAGAATGCTAAAACAGAAGCGGAGAAAATCTACGGACGCCCTATCGGCGATCCAATGGCGGTCGTATGACCGCGAGGTCGGCGCAAAAATCCTTCTCCATCTGGACCGTCTCAGTCTTGCGGGAAGTGCTCAGCCAGCCCACGCCTCAAGGGCGAAGGCTGGTGGGCCCGGAGGGACTCGAACCCCCAACCTAGCGGTTATGAGCCGCCAGCTCTGACCATTGAGCTACAGGCCCGCCGGCGGTCGGCCGGGCGGTGACGCCTATATCAGTAACGCGATTTCGCCCCAAGGCCGCAATCGCTTCCCGTTTCAGCCTTGATTTCGCCGGGCGGGCGGCTTTCCTACGCCCCTTGAGTCCCAAAGGAGTTTTCTCATGCGCATCGCTACCCCTGTCGCCGCCGCTCTCGTTGCCGGCCTCGCCGCCTCGCCCGCCAGCGCCGAGGGGTGGGAGGCCGCGCGCACGATCGTCGTCACCGGCGCCGGTGAAGCGACGAAGGCGCCGGACATGGCGTTCCTGACGCTAGGCGTCGAGGCGGACGGCGCGACCGCGTCGGAAGCCCTGCGCAAAAATTCGGCGCAGATGGAAGCGGCGATCAAGACGCTGCGGGACGCGGGCGTCGACAAGGACGACATCCAGACTTCGAACCTCTCGGTTGGCGCGCGGTACGATTATTCGCGTGAGGGACAGGCGCCGCGCCTAATCGGCTATCAGGCGACCAACACGGTGAGCGTCAAACTGCGCAATCTCAAGAGGGCCGGCGAGATTATCGACAAGGCGGTCGCGTCGGGATCGAACCGGCTTGATTCAATCTCCTTCGGCTTCGCTGATCCCAAACCTCTCCTCAACGAGGCGCGCAAGGACGCCGACGCGCGCGAACGCGCGGCGCTTTACGCCGACGCCGCGGGCGTCAAGCTCGGCGCGGTCCTACAGATTTCCGACAGCTTCACCCATGCGCCGGGACCGGTCCCGGTGATGGCGCGCGCCGATTTTGCGAAAGCGGAAGCTGTTCCCATCGCCGCCGGCGAACAGACCATCGGCGCCTCGGTGACGATCGTTTACGCCATCCAGTAGACCGTCGGCCTACTGATCATAGCCGGGATTGACCCGCGCCAGTTTGCGCATCAGTCCCGGCCAGGCGAGGTTGTCGCCGAAGCCCGCCGCGAAAGCGGGCGCGCCCTGCTGCATCACTTTCGCGCCCATCGCAGGGGGTTCCTCACGCGGGGGCTTGGTGTCGGATTGCGCCAGGATCTGCGCGCGGCAGGCCTGTTCGAGAAAATACATCCTGAGGAAGGCCGTCGCGCAATTGGCGCCGACGGTCAGCGTGCCGTGATTGCGCAGGATGAGAAATCCGTGATTGCCGATGTCGCGCACGAGGCGCTCGCGCTCGTCAAGATCGGTCGCGATGCCTTCATAGTCGTGATAGGCGACGTCGTCATGGACGACCATCGCGAATTGCGAATAGCGTTTGAGGCCGTCCTGCTGCGCTGAAACGGCGACGCCGTAGGGCGTGTGGAAATGCATGACGCAATGCGCATCCTCGCGCGCCATGTGAAGGGCGGAGTGAATGGTGAAGCCCGCCGGATTGGTGAAATAGGGCGTCTCCTGTACGGCGTTGCCTTTGAGGTCGACCTTGACGAGGGTAGACGCCGTCATCTCCTCGAAAAAGAGGCCGTAAGGATTGAGGAGGAATCGCTCCTCCCCGTTCTCCTCGGGCAGGCGCACCGAGACATGGGTGAAGATCATGTCGTCCCAGCCATACATCGCGACAAGGCGGTAGGCGGCGGCGAGCTCGCACCGGAGGCGCCATTCCTCAGCCGAGACCTTGCCTTTCAGCGAGGGCAGCGTGCGCGGGTCGGGAATATCGAAACCCGGCTCGCGGCCGATCGTTTCGGCCATTTTCGTCTGCGCGTTCATGACGTTTTCTCCTCAATCGACCGACCTTTTACCGGGAGGTCGCGTCTAGAGCGAGTGTTCAGCGCAGAGAGAGCTTCCTGAAGTCCCGCGTCGCAGCGTAAGCTGCAAGCGAAAGACAACGGTTGAAAAATTCGCTCTTCGGGGCCCATCCTTCGTGACGCCTTCGCTGCGCTCCGGCTCCTCAGGATGAAGTGACTTTATTCATCCTGAGGAGCGGCCCTCTTCGGGCCGCGTCACGAAGGATGGGCCCCAGGAGCGGACAGCCGCCACGGAGAATCGCATTGACCGCCCACCGCCTGTGCATCCTGTCGAGCGCCAAGCCGCAGGCGATCGAGACCGCCGCGGCGCTGCGCAAGCGTTTCGGCGATCATGGCCCGGCGCAGTGCGACGTCATCGTCGCGGTCGGCGGCGACGGCTTCATGCTGGAAACGCTGCGCGCTTATATGAAGGCGGGAAAGCCGGTTTACGGCGTCAATTGCGGCACGGTCGGGTTTCTGATGAACACGCCCGACCTTGAAGCCCTGCCCGATCGCATCGCCGAAGCCGAGACGGCGATCATCCACCCGCTCGCGATGAAGGCGACCGACAACGCCGGCGCGGTCCATCGTGCGCTCGCCATCAACGAAGTCTCGATCTTTCGCCAGACGCGCCAGAGCGCGCGCATCCGCATTCTTGTGAACGGCAAGGCGCGGATGGAATCGCTCACCTGCGATGGCGTCCTTCTGGCGACGCCGGCTGGCTCGACCGCCTATAACCTGTCGGCGCACGGGCCGATCCTGCCGATCAGCGCCGACCTCCTCGCCCTCACCCCGATCAGCGCCTTCCGGCCGCGCCGCTGGAAGGGGGCCCTCCTCGCCCATGACGCGGTCGTCCGGTTCGAGGCGCTGGAGGCCGACCAGCGCCCGGTGTCGGCGGTCGCCGACAACCTTGAATTCCGCAACGCCGTCGAGGTCGAGATCGCCGAGAACCGGGACATTGCGATGACCGTCCTGTTCGACCGCGGCCAGTCGCTCGACGAGCGCATCCTGCGCGAGCAGTTCGAGCACTGAGCCCGCCGGGCGCACGCCGCGCGCGCCCCGAAATTCATGGAAAATTAACTGTTTACGGGCGGCCCCAAATCGCGACAGGTTTGCCTCGGATTAGCAGCCGCGCGCCGGCGCCCGAAGCCCGTTCAGGGTCGTTTAACCCGCTTCGACAAAGGTTGCGCCACAAGCCCGAAGAGCGCGCCGCGGGGCTGCGCCTGGCGGAGGGAACTGAATGGTCGCGCAGGCGGTTCGGCTGTCGAATGTCGACATCGACAAGGCGCTGAAAGGCAAGGACTTCGAAGTCCTCTTTCAGCCGATTTTCGATCTCGGCAACGGCGCGCTTGCGCGCGTCGAGACGTTCATTCGCTGGCGCCATCCGACGCTCGGCGTATTGCCGCCGGGCGCCTTCATTTCGTTCTTCGAAACGCAAGGCCGGATGAGCGAGCTGACGCGTTACGTGCTCAACGAGGCGCTGAGCGCCTACACCAGCTGGCGCGGACCCTTCGCGCCGGGCTTCTCGATCAATCTCGCGCTCACCGATCTCTCCGACGAAAGCTTCCCGTCGCATTTCAGCGTGCTGATGCGCGACGCCGGCTTTCCGGTCGAACTCGTCACGCTTGAGTGCCCGGTGCCGCCGGTCGACGCCGACATCGCGGCGGTGTCGCGGCAATTGCAGCGCCTCGCCGCGACCGGCGCGCGCCTCGCGATCGAAGTGCGCGGGCGGGCAAATGATTTTCTGAATTCGGTCGATCCCTTCCCCTTCGCGGAGATCAAGACCGGCGGCGCAGCGATCCTGCGCTTTGCGCGCACCGTGCGCGGCCCCGGCCTCAGCGCCATTTCCGAACTGATCGAGCTGGCCGCGGCAAAGAACGCCGCGATCACCGCTGTCGGCGTCGAGGATCAAGCCTCGCTCGCCGCGCTGAAGGGCCTTGGTTTCGCCGCCGCGCAGGGCAATCACCTCGGCAAGGTCGGCCCGCTGTCCCAGTTCCTGCCGAGCCATGTGAACGAGGTTCGCGCCAATCTCGGCCTTGATCCCTTGTCGAGCGACGATCTCGCGGCGCTGTTCCGCACGGGCGCGCCGACCTTCGCGCCGGCGGAGGCCGCGGCGAGCGACGACAGCGTTGGCGAAGCGGCCGACCAAGACCATGAAGAGATTGTCGAACGGCTCGCCGCGCGCATCGCGCGCGCCGACGCCAGCGCCGCGCCAGCCGCCGAAGCAAAGACGGAAAGCGCCGGCGGCAAAGAGGCGAGCGCCGCGCGTGCGCGCCGCGTCGCCGCTGCGCGCGAGCGCATCGCGGCGAAAAACGCGCTCAAGGAAAAAGCCGAACAGGCGGGCGGCCAGGCGGCCGCGCGCGACATGCAGGACCGCCTCGCACGCGAATTCGAAGCCTATTCCGACGCGCCGGAGGAGGCGCAAGCGGACCTTGCTCCGGCCACGGACGAACTCGCCGCCAGCAGCGCGCCCGCCATCGACATGGACCTGCCGCCGGCGCCGCCCTTGCGCGATCCTGAACTTCAGCGCCCGATCCCGGCAGGCCCGGCGATGGGTTCGGCGATGTCCGGCGCGGCCGCCGCCGAAGCGATCCGGCGCGTCGTCAAGGCGCGCATGCCGGTCGGCGGCGCCTCCGCGCGCTTCGTTCCGACCGTGCGCGTTTCCGGCGCCGAGGGCATGGCGCCGCCGCCCTATGACGCCCCCGCCGCCCCGGCGCCGGCCGCCGCAGCGACCCCGGCGATCCTTCCGGCTACGGATGACTTCAGCCCGGCGCCGGCGCCCGAAGAGGAAATTCCAGCGATGTCGCCCTCGGCCGAATGGGTCGAGGAGACGGTCGCGATCGCCGAAAATTTCGCGCCGCGCCGCAAGGTCCGCCGGCGCCGCCGCAAGGCGAAGCTTCTGCTCGGCCATTTCCGCCTTAGCGGCTATTTCTGGCCGCGCGCGATCCGCGAATGGATGGCGGACCAGCGCGCGCTGCGCGAAGCGCGGATGATCGACGAGTAGCGCGCCCTCCCGGCCGCTCATCGAGGCGAAACCCGGGATGACCGGAGAACCGGTCTTTTATTCTGCCCATCGTCTTACTGAAACGCTTGCAATCCCGTCATCGCGCGACCCAATATGAGGGCGTGAATATCGTGCGTTCCTTCATAGGTGTTGACGGTCTCAAGGTTCACCGCATGGCGCAGCACGTGGTATTCGTCCGAGATGCCGTTGCCGCCGTGGATGTCACGCGCGACCCGCGCAATGTCGAGCGCTTTCCCGCAATTGTTGCGCTTCATCAGCGAGATCGCTTCCGGCACATAGGCGCCGGCGTCGAGCATGCGTCCGAGCGCAAGGGAACCCTGCAGCCCGAGCGCGATTTCCGTCTGCATGTCGGCGAGTTTTTTCTGCACCAGTTGCGTCCCCGCGATCGGCTTGCCGAAGACGATGCGGTCCATCGCGTATTGGCGCGCCGCCATCCAGCAATATTCCGCCGCGCCCATCGCGCCCCAGGAAATGCCGTAGCGCGCCTTGTTGAGGCAGGAAAACGGCCCGCGCAAACCGCGCACATGCGGCAAGAGATTGTCCGCCGGCACGATCACGTCGTCGAGCGCGATCTCGCCCGTCACCGACGCGCGTAAAGACAGCTTGCCTTCGATCTTCGGCGTCGAGAAACCCTTCATGCCGCGCTCGACGATGAAGCCGCGAATGTCGCCGTCGAGTTTCGCCCACACGACCGCGATGTCGGCGATCGGCGAATTGGTGATCCACATTTTCGAGCCGTTGAGACGATAGCCGCCGGCGACCGGCTCGGCGCGCGTGCGCATCGCGCCGGGATCGGAGCCGCCGTCGGCCTCAGTCAACCCGAAGCAGCCGACAAATTCCCCGCTCGCGAGTTTCGGCAGGAATTTCTTCTTCTGCTCCTCCGAACCGAACGCCTCGATCGGATACATGACGAGCGAGGACTGCACCGACATCGCCGAACGATAGCCCGAATCGACACGCTCGACCTCGCGCGCGATCAGTCCATAGGCGACATGGGAGGCGCCGCCGCCGCCATATTCCTCCGCGACCGTCGCGCCGAGCAGCCCTTGCGCGCCAAGCTCCGTCATGATCTCGCGGTCAAAGCGCTCCATCCGGTTCGCCATCAGGATGCGGGGCGCGAGCTTGTCGTCGCAAAAGGCGCGCGCAGCGTCGCGGATCATGCGCTCTTCGTCGGTAAGCTGCGTTTCGAGGGAAAGCGGGTCTTCCCATTTGAACGTCTGTTTGCTGCTTGCGCCCATGGCGGTCCTCATTGCGTCATCCGCGCACGGGGGGGCGCGGCGTTGAACCGGCTCTACCGCGCCGCTCCGGCGGGGGTCAAACAAAGGCGTCACGCCGCGCCCTTTCCAAGCGACCGCGCCCTCAGAAGCAGGCGCGCCGCCTGGCCGGTCTTGCCCTCGCAGGCGGCGCCGAGCGCGCCTTCAAGGCTTTCGAGCGCCATCGCGTCCAGCTCCTTGCGGACGAGGCCTTCATAGATCTCATAGCGGCGCATCGAGACGAGCGCGGCGCGCGCCCGGCCATGGCGTTCGATGATGACGGTGCGCCGTTCGGCTTCGCTGAGAAGCGCCGACAGGCGCCGCGCGGCTTCGCTGGTCGAATAGGCGGCCATTCAGCGCGCCCCCCGCCGGAAGGCGCGGCGGAATTCTGCGGCGAATTTTATATCCGCCCCTGCTGTTTCCCGGCCCGTCATGCGGGGTCCAGCCGCAAAAAATGCAGAATCGGCAGCCAGAAAATGCGCAGATTCGAAAAGCGCGGCGGCAAGGCGGCGGTCAAGGCTGGCGATTATCATTCCCATTCGTCCCTTCAACGCGACAAGGAGCAGTATAAAGCCAATGGGAAGGTGTAGGACGGATTTTTGTTTCGTATACGGATCAACGAGTTAGATGGTTAATGACAGAATGTCGCAGGAGGGCCGAATTCCCTCCCATGAATAGGGACGGGGTGAGACGCAAAGGCGTCGAACGCGCCCGGGCGCTGAAAGCGGCCGGACTTGCGCGAACGGGAGGGTTCGTTCTGCAAACCGATATTCCCGGCTTCGAACCCTCACTTTCCCGCAAGGACGATTTCGCAAAAACGCAAAATCGTGCGGGGAAGGCCTCCATTTTCAAGGGAGGGACAGCCTCCCACACACTCCGTCTACGGATTACCTAAGGCGCAGGCCGCCCTCTACTTCGCCGGCAATTGCAGGCCCCGCCCGTCCGGCGTGAAGTCGGTGACCGGGCCGTCCGTCGAGGCCGGCCAGTGATCGCGCACGATCGCCGCCATGCCCTCGCCATAGGGGCCGGCGAAGTCGCCGCCGAGCTCCGTAAGAATATTGAGCCAGCCGACCGGGACGGCGCCCGCCTGCGTCAGGCGCATCAGCGCGGCGTCTTCGGCGAGCTTGCTGTTCGTCGAGGAAACGTCGGCGACGACAAACACCGTATAGCCGGCGCGCAGAAGATCGAGCGAGGTGTGCAGCGTGCAATTGTCGATCGAAATGCCGCCGATGACGACATGCTTCTTCCCCGTCGCCTTCAGCCACGCCGCAAGCTCCTTCGTGTAGCCGGAGACCTGCGTGCGCGGAAATCGCGGGCCCCCGCCGTCGACGAGCGCTTTTATTTCCGGCAGGAAGACGCCGTAATAATCGTTCTCCTCGCCAAGCACGGCGTAGTCGGCCTTGAACAACGGGGCCATCTTCGCAAAAGCGGCGATGTTGTTCCGGAATTGCCGCGGCGGCACCGTATTCATCAGATTGTCGAGGCCGGTGACGTAATCGACATAGATGAAGGCGGTCGTCTGCGGCGTCGGGCGCGTCAACGCGGCCTTCGCCGCCGACGGCTGGGCCAAAGCGGGCGGCGTTGGCGCGAGGGCGGCAAGGCCGAGGCAAAGGGCGAATGTCCGCGCGGGCCATGCGGGCTTGGGCATCAAGATCTCCAGTGTCGATAAGAAGCGCGAGGCAGGATAGCCCCGCGCAGCTGAGTCTAGCGGCGCCGGGCCGCCGGAATCTTTCAGGCGCGTCGCGCGGAATTTCAGATTCTTGCGCTTCGCCCGGCAGGCCGGCGCCAGTACAGTCGCGCGCGATCCGTGTGGAGTTCGGGGAAATGGAGACGCCTGCCGATTACATCCGCCGCCACAGCGGTCCCATGCGCGGCGAAATCTTTTCGGAGGCGCGGATTCTGAATAACCGCCGCGTCGGCATGGTGCGCGTCGCCCATGGCGGCATCACGTTCGGCGATCCGCCGGGCGACGTCTATCTGCTGACGGCGCCGCTGCATGGCAGCCCCTATGTCGAAGCCGACTTCGCCGGCTTTACGCTGAAGCAGCGCACCTATCCTGGCGATTTCGTCGTTCAGCATCTGAAGGACGGCGTGAAAGGTTTCGCCGACGGCGCCGTCACCGTGCAGATGACCGTTATCGACGGCCCGTGGCTCCGCTCGCTCGTCGGCGACGCGCTGGACGGCCGTACGCTGGACTGGGAGCGCGCCGCCACCGCGACTTTTCGCGACGACTTTCTGTCGGGGCTCGTCGATCAGGTCTGGCGCCGGCTCGGCGAAGATGGCGATGCCGGCCAGGCCTGGATCGATACGGCGGCGACGCTCGCCGCGCAGACGATCGCCGGACAGGTGTCGGCCCCGCCGCGCCGGGCGCCCGATCACAAGCCGCTGTCGCCGGCGCAGATGCGGCGCATCCATGATTTCATCGAGGCCCATCTCGGCGAGCCGATCGGGCTTGTCGAGATCGCCACAGCCGCCGGCCTGTCGCCCTATCATTTTGCGCGCCGGTTCAAGGCGGGAACTGGCCTGTCGCCCCATCGCTTCCTGCTGCGCCGGCGGCTCGACCGCGCCCGAAAGCTGATTGCGGACCGCGACCTGCCCCTCGCCGCCATCGCGCATGCGGCGGGCTTTTCCAGCCAGTCGCATATGACAACGGCGTTTCGCGAAAATCTCGGCCGCACGCCCGGCTGGTTCGTCCGGCAGGGCTGAACGATCCGGCTGTCGCGGGGACGCGCCGCCGAACTCCCCGCCCTGGCGCTGCGTATGCTAGCGTGACCGAAACCGTCGCGGGGACCCTTGGCGATGATTGCTAAAATGATCCTCAAGATCCTGCACACGATCGCGGCTTGCGGCCTCATCGGCGGGCTCGCCGCCTATATGCTGATGCTGACCTTCGCGCCGCAGGATACGCCCGCCGGCTATGCGGACCTGCGCGAGACCATCAAGGCGATCAGCACCTATCTGCTCCTCCCCTCGCTCGCGCTGGCGCTGGTCACCGGCCTTCTGGCGATGGCGGTGCATTATCCGTTTCAGGAGAAGGGCTGGGCGTGGGTGAAGGCCGCGACCGGCATTTTGATGTTCAAGGGCATCCTGACGATCGTCAGCGCCAAAGCCGTGCACGCCGCCGAGATGGCGCGGAAGATCGCCGAAGGAACCGCGCCGCCCGATGCGTTGGCCTCACTCATCGAGCTTGAATGGGGCACGCTGTGGGTCGTCATGGCGCTGTCGCTTGCCAACGTCGTTCTCGGCGTCTGGCGCCCGCGCAAGATTTTCCCGGCGGGGAAGAGCGGGGAAGTCGCGGAACAATTGGCGGCCGTGCGCATGGTTAGCGCCTCACAGACCGAACGCGAAGCGGCGTAGCGCCATATTCGGCCCCCTTTCGCGCCGCGATCAGCGCGACGGCGTTCCGCCTGCACGCTTTATCTTGTCAACCGTGATAATGACTCGGCGTGAAGTTCTCCGTTGAAAGCGATTTCGAGGGCTTCTCGAAATAGCCCGTCGTCTGGCGCGGCTGTCGCAAACAACGTCACCGACGCGTGAAACTTTCGTGCATCGACTGACCCGAACAGGTCTTGAACCCCGGTGGCGCGCTCGCGTTTCAGACTCTCCACCGCCGTGCTGACGGCCAGCCTCAAACGTGGACCCAAAACTGGATGTCGCAAGTACGCGCTTGCCTCTTCCACTGATGCAATGGAGAATTCCTGAGACTTTGCGCTTGTCCAAATCCCCGCAATCTGCGGAAAGATGAACCATATCCAGTGAGAAAGTTTTCTGCCGGCATCAAGCTCGCTTAGCGCCTGCTCAAAAACGCTGTCCTGAGCGTCGACAAAGTGATCGAAAGTCCGCATGGTGCCGTTGCGATCAACTACACCAGCTCCACCGCCACGCTCGTCGCCTCGCCGCCGCCGATGCACAGGCTCGCGACGCCGCGCTTGCCGCCGGTTTGTTGGAGCGCGTTTAACAGCGTGACGATGATGCGCGCGCCCGACGCGCCGATCGGGTGGCCGAGCGCGATGGCGCCGCCATGGATGTTCACTTTCTCCGCCGGGATTTTCAGCTCGCGCATCGCCGCCATCGGCACCACCGCGAAAGCTTCGTTGATCTCGAAAAGATCGACGTCCTTCACCGACCACCCCGCTCTGTCGAGGAGGCGGCGGATCGAATCGACCGGCGCCGTCGTGAACCATTCGGGTTCCTGCGCATGTGTCGTATGCGCGACGATACGCGCGACAGCGTTCGACGCCTTGTTCCCGCGCTGGATGACGAGCGCCGCCGCGCCGTCGGAGATCGCGGAGGAAGATCCCGCCGTCACCGTGCCGTCCTTTTCGAAAGCCGCCTTCAGCAACGGGATTTTCGCTGCGTCGACCGTGCCCGGTTTTTCATCGTCGGAGACCGTGACCGGCCCCTTGCGCGTTGCGACTTCGTAGGGGGCGATCTCGGCGGCGAACTTGCCGTTCTTGATCGCGCCTTGCGCACGCGTCACCGAGCGCATCGCGAACTCATCCTGCTCCGCTCGGCTGAATTGCCATTCGCGCGCGCATTTGTCGGCGAAAATGCCCATCGCGGCGTGCTTGTTGTAAGGGTCTTCAAGCCCGTCATAGGCCATATGGTCGAAAATCTGTCCGTGTCCGTACTTTATGCCGCCGCGCCCGGTGAGGAGGAGGTGCGGCGCGCCGGTCATCGATTCCATGCCGCCCGCGACGATCGTGTCAGCGCTGCCCGCGGCGATCGCATCCGCCGCCATCATCACCGTCTTCATGCCGGAGCCGCACACCTTGTTGACGGTGACGCAGCCGGTCGATTTCGGAAGGTCCGCGCCGAGCGCGGCCTGGCGCGCGGGCGCCTGGCCCAATCCCGCCGGCAGGACGCAGCCCATCAGCGCTTCCTCGACCGCCTCTGGTTTGACTTTCGCGCGGGAAAGCGCCGCCTTGATCGCGTGGGACCCGAGCGCCGTCGCCGGAACGCCGGTGAAGGCGCCCTGAAAATTGCCGATCGGCGTTCTCGCCATGCCGGAAATGACGATCTCTTCTTTCATCGCGGGGCTCCTTTGAAATGTCTGGGGAGACTTAAGCCTCTGCGCCTGCGGATTCAAATGACTTGAACCTTGAGGTGGCAATCGCGGCGAGCGAGCGCCCCCTCAGGCCCTTGCGGGCCAGCTCCCCCGCTTCGCGGGAGGAGCAAGGAAAGAGGGGGCCCGCTCCTCCCGCGAAGCGGGGGAGCTGTCGCGAAGCGACTGAGGGGGCGCGGTATTTCCACCTTGCGCCGGCGATCCCTTGTCGATCGCGATCGTCACCCCCGCAGATATCCGAGCGCCAACCGCACCAGTTCCTCCTCGAACGCCGGATCGTCGAGGACTTTGGCATTCTCCATCAGCGCTGCGCGCAAGCTCCCCATGACCGCGCGCGTCAGCACATAGGCGCGCACGGGCGTCAGAGGCCGTGAGATGTCGTTCGGGTAGCGGGCCGCGACCGCTGCGATCATCGCGCCGGTGCGATCGATCATCAGGGCGATTTCATCGGCGCTCTGCGCGCGCATGGCGGCGCCGAGCGCGATGAGGCGCCGGCGCGTGCGGCGCGGACGCATGACGGCGAGGAGCGCGGCAACGACGCTCCGCACCAGCGCTTCGGCGCTCGCGGCGTTTCCTTCCGCGATACGCCGCGCGATCTCGGCGCTCAGCGTCTCGCGGTCGCGGCGGATGACGGCGCCGAGAATGGCGTCGCGATTGTCGAAATACTGGTAGACCGAGCCGATCGAAACGCCGGCGCGCTCGGCGATCGCGGCCGTCGTCGCCGCCTCGTCCCCGTCGCGTTCGAGAATCTGAGCCGCCGCCTCGACGATCGCGGCCATCGTGGCTTCCGCGCGCGCCTGACGCGGCTTTTTCCTCAAGGATTTCGGCGCTTCCTCAGCGTTCGCGCGGGCCATGACGGAGTCTCCTGAAACGCGAGTGGTCAAAACTGAGAAATGCTCACATATTCAGAAGCGCCGTCAAGGCGGGCGCCGCATCCTTCGTGACGCCGCCTTCGGCGGCTCCTCAGGATGAAGGAGACGCTTCATCCTGAGGAGCGGCCCTCTTGGGCCGCGTCATGAAGGATGACGAACGAAAGGAAAGCGTCTGACGATGGGCATCAACGGACCGATCTTCTATTTTTTCCTGCCGCTCTTTCTCGCGCTTATCGGCTGGGAGATCTGGGAAGGGAAAAAGCGCGGCCTGACGCTCTATTCGAAGGGCGAAACGCTCGCCTCGATCGGCATCGGCGTCGGCCAGCGCCTCATCGGTCTCATCCCGCTCAGCCTCACGGGCTATCTCGCGGTCGTCATTTACGAGCAGCGCCTGTTCGAAATTCCGATGAACGACTGGCGCAGCTGGCTCGCGCTCTTCCTGCTGCTTGAATTCACCTATTACTGGTTTCACCGCGCGAGCCACGAAGTCAGATGGTTCTGGACGACGCACGCCGTTCATCACAGCCTTGAAGAGCTGAATATTCTCGGCGCCTACCGGCTCGGCTGGACCGGAAAACTGTCGCTCGGCTATCTCTTCCACATGCCGCTGATGTTTCTCGGCTTCCCGCCGGCTGCGGTGGCGCTGACGCTGGCGCTTAATCTCTTTTATCAGTCGTGGCTCCACACCGTGCTGATCGGCAAGCTCGGCCCCCTTGAAGGCGTCTTCAACACGCCCTCCGCGCACCGCGTCCATCACGCCAAGAACGCCGATTATCTCGACCGCAATTATGGCGGCGTCACTGTCGTCTTCGACCGCCTGTTCGGCACTTATCAATCAGAGCGCGACGAGGTCCCATGCGAATTCGGCCTCGTGAAACCCGTCGGCTCGACGAATGTCTTCGTCATCGCCTTTCACGAGTGGGGACGCCTGATCGCGGATCTCCGCACGCATGCGGTCCGCCATTGGCCGGGCCTCCTGTTTGGCCCGCCGGGCTGGCGCCCGAACGGCGAAGGCCTCACCTCAAAGGAAATCCGCGCGCGCTATCGCGCGACGGGCGCCGACATCGACCCCGCGACAGTTCCGGCGGAGTAATGGCGCTCCGTGGCCATCCTTCGAGACGGCCCGCAAGAGCGGGCCTCCTCAGGATGAGGCGATATCCTTACTAATGCCTCATTCTGAGGAGCCGCCGCAGGCGGCGTCTCGAAGGATCGCCGCGCGCCTACTTCCTGTTGCGCCCGTATTTGTCGTGGCTTTCGACCCAGTCGCCGGCGACGACGGCGGACGCGAGCGAGAGTTCTCCGGCGAGCACGGTCGCGGCGCAGATTTCGGCGAATTTCAGCGCCTTGTCCTTGCCCGCGCAGCCCATCAGCTCAAGGCATTCGCGCTGCGTCGCGAGCCCCGTGCCGCCGCCGAAGCTGGCGACGATCAGCGAGGGGATGGTGATCGACCAGTAATAATCGCCGTTCGGCAGGATCTCGACAAAGGTGATCGCGGCGTGGCTCTCGGCGATGTTGGCGGCGTCCTGCCCGGTCGCGATGAAGAGCGCGGTCAAGCCGTTCGCCGAATGCATGCCGTTATTGACGGTGCCCGCGAGCATGCCGCCGGCGTTCGAGACAAGGCGCGCGCGAAAGAGCGTTGCCGCGTCCGTTCCCATCAACGCACGGATATTCGCGTCGGGGATCGTCGCCTCCGCGATCACGCGCGCGCCGCGCGAATGCAGCATGTTCATGTGGGAATGCTTCTTGTCGGTGTCGATCGCGCCCGACAGCGTGAACCGGGCGCCGCCCGGATGGTTCGCAGCGATCCATTCGCAGGCGGCGAGCGTCGCCTTGCCCGACATGTTCTGTCCGGCGGCGTCGCCGGTCGTATAATTGAACCGCATATAGCGCAGCGGGCCGACCGACCATTGCTGCACATGGGACAGTTTGCCGACGCTCGTCGTCCGCTCCGCCGCGTCGCGGATCGCGGCCATGTTCGCCTCGACCCATTGGCCGAAATCGCGGGCGGCGCGCGCATCCTTGAAATGAAAGACCGGCGCGCGCTGCATGTAACGCTCGACGACCGTCGTCTTCACCCCGCCCGCCTCGCGCAACAGGCGCATGCCGCGATTATAGCTCGCGACCAGCGTTCCCTCGGTCGTCGCGAGCGGCACGTAGAACGCGCCCTTCGCATGCTCGCCGTCGATGACGAGCGGCCCCGCAAGCCCGACCGGCACCTGCGCCGCGCCGATGAAGTTCTCGATATTGCCGGGAAGCATCGCCGGATCGAACGAATAGGCGCCGACATGGTCGAGCGCCGCGCCGGTCTTTTCCGCCGCAAAGCGCCGCCGCGCCGCCGCCGCTTCCTTAGTGTAGTCGTTGTCCTTGTCGCGGGGGATGCGGTCGGTCATGGGGCGTCTCCTTTCGCCCATGGTCGCGCGCTCCTTCGCCGATGAAAAGGGCGCCGCGCAGACGGCGACGCTAGAAACGGCCGGGCAGCCACATCGACAAGGGCGGCCAATAGGTCACGAGCGCCAGCGCCGCGAGCAAAGCGAGATAGAACGGCCAGATCGTCCCGATAGTCTTTTCGATCGGCGTTCCCCCGACCGCGGCCCCGACAAAGAGGACGGACCCGACCGGCGGCGTGACGAGGCCGATGCCGAGATTGAGCATCATCACCATGCCGAACTGCACCGGGTCCATCCCCGCCTTCTCGACGATCGGCAGCAGGATCGGCGTCGTGATTACGATCAGCGGCGACATGTCCATGAAGGTGCCGAGGACGAGCAGCATGATGTTGATGATCAGGAATATCAGGAAAGGGTTGTCGGTGATCGAGGTAATGAAGGAAGCGATCGCGGCCGGCGCTTCGAGCACGGCGAGCGCAAAGCCGAAGGCGGTCGCCGCGCCGATGATGAGCAGCACCATGGCGGTGATCTTCACCGACTGGATCGCCGACTGGAAAATGATCCGGAAGCCGAGCGTTCTGTAGACCAGCGCGCCGACGATCGCCGTATAAAAGACGGCGATCGCCGAGGATTCCGTCGCGGTGAAAACGCCGCTGAGAATGCCGCCCATGATAATCACGGCTGCCGTCAATCCGGGGAGCGCAGCAGCGAGCGCAACGAGAAACGCGCGAACGCCCGGGAACTCGCCGCGCGCATAGCCGCGCTTCGCCGCGACCGCCCAGGCGGCGACCATCAGGAAGGCGGCGGCCGTCAGTCCCGGCAAGACGCCGGCGAGAAAGAGATCGCCGATCGAAACGCCGGTGCCGGTCGCCGCCGCATAGATAATCATGTTGTGCGAGGGCGGGATGAGGAGGCCGACAATCGCCGACGTCACGGTGACGTTGATGCAATAGTCGCTGTGATAGCCTTTCGCGCGCATGATCGGGATCAGCGTCGATCCCATCGCTGAGGCGCTGGCGATCGCGGAGCCCGACACCGACCCGAACAGCGTCGAGGCGCCGACCGTGACGAGGCCGAGGCCGCCGCGCATCCGCCCGAACATCGCCTCGGCGACGCGCACGAGCCGTTCGGCGATGCCGGAGCGGTACATGAGATCGCCGGCAAATATGAAAAACGGGATCGCCATCAGCGAAAAGACGCTGACGCCCGACGCCATGCGCTGGAAGGCGACGACAAGGGGAATGTCCATCGCGACTAAGGTCGCGATCGAAGCGCCAAGGAGCGCGAACGCGACCGGGACGCCGAGCGAGAGCAGAATAACGAGGCTCGCCGCGAGAACGATCAGTTCCATGACGGATCCTTCCCGTCGCCGACGTCGTCTCCGGCGATGCGCTCGGCGACGCGTTCGATCGAGAAGAGAAAGATCAGCGCGCCGGCGATGGGCATGCCGAGATAGGCGAGCCCGCGCGGCAGGCCGAGCGAGGGAATGGCATGCGGCCATGTCCTGAGGACAAGTTCGCCGCTCCAGACCAGCATCGCCAGTCCGATCAGCGCGACAATCGCATCGGCCGCCAGCTGGATGGCGCGGCGCGTCTTTCCTTCGAACAGGTTTTCAAAAACGACAATGCGGATGTGAAAGCCGTCGCGCACGCCCGCCGCCGCCGCGAAGGAGACATACCAGATCATCAGCGTCAGGGATAATTCCTCCGACCAGGAGGGGCTCTGCCCGGCGACATAGCGCCCGAACACCTGCCAGCCGACGATCAGCGTCATGACGATGAGGCCGAAGCCGGCGATCGCGAGCAGCGCATCGGCGGCGCGGCGCGTCAGTTTCGACAGCGTCGTCATGCGAAATCGCCCATCGCCTCGATCGCTCGCACCAGCCGCTTTTGCTGATCCGTTTGCACGAAGCGCTCCCAGACGGGGCGCACCTTGTCGATAAAGGCGCCATGATCGCGAACGTCGTTCGCTTTGACGCCGGCGGCGAGAAGGCGCGTGCGCGCGTCCTCGACGCGCTTGTCCCAGAGCGTGCGCATATAAGGGACGGAATCGCGCGCGGCCCGGCGCAATTCCTCGCGATCGACCGGCGACAGCTTGCGCCAGCGCGACGCCGACATCACGAGCACTTCCGGCGCCATGACGTGCTGCGTCAGCGAGAACATCGGCGCGGCCTCGAAGTGCCGGCCAGACTCATAAGACGGCCAGTTGTTTTCGGCGCCGTCGATGACGCCCTGCACGAGCGCCTGATATACCTCGCCGAGCGACATCGGCGTCGCGTCGGCGCCCAGCGCCTTGATGAGCGCGATATATAGATCGGAACTGGGGACGCGGAGTTTGAGGCCCCGCATGTCGTCGGGCGTCTCGATCGGCCGGCGCGTATTGTAGAACGAGCGCGCGCCGGAATCGTAATAGCAAAGACCGACCAGTCCGTGCGGCTCCAATGAGGCGAGAATTTCCTCGCCCGGCGCGCCGTCGAGCGCGCGGCGCAGATGCTCGGTCGAGCGGAACAGGAACGGCAGCGCGAGTACGACCGTCAACGGCTCGATTGAATTGAGGGGCGCAAGATTGACGCGGTTGAGGTCGAGCCCGCCGAAAATCGTGATTTCGAGCGTGTCGCGTTCCGAGCCGAGCTGGCCGCCGGGAAAAACCTTGATGTCGAGGCGCCCGCCGGTGCGCTCGCGCAAGAGCCGCGCCATCTCCTTCACGGCCTGCACCGTCGGATAGTCTTCCGGATGCATGTCGTTCGAGTGGAGCGGCCTCGACAGATCGCCGCGCCCGCACGCGCCCGCCGCCAGAGCCGCGCCGACGAAAAGACGGCGATTGAGGAACGCGCGGCCCGCCATCATGCGCGCGCCGCCCGCGCGGTTGGCGAAACGGTCGTCCAGGCGCCGCGGATTGCGGGCGTCTCCGCCATGGTCGTTCGTCCTCCCGGCCGGCGCGGTCGGCCTGCTTCTTTTTATAGTCCGCTGCGGTTTTTGGTAACCGGTGTCATACGCTATAACGCAAGCTTTCCGGCGAGGATAGGCCCCCCGCGCCTAGCGCCGGACATCGAGGCCTTCGCCGCGCATGGCGGCCTCGATATCGGCAAGGCTCGCAATGCTGAAATCGCCCTTGATCGAATGTTTGAAGGCCGCCGCCGCCGCGCCGAACGCGACCGCGAAGGCGAGATCGCGCGCAGTGTTCAAGGCGTAGAGAACGCCGGCCGCAAACGCGTCGCCGGCGCCGATACGGTCGACGACCGAGGAAAGCGAAACGGCAGGCGCGCGCGCCGCCGCGTTTCGGGAATGGATCTCGGCGCCAAGATCATGATCGTCGACGCTTTCCTGACTGCGCGTCGTCGCGGCGATGAGTTCGATCGAGGGAAAGGCGGCGAAGAGGTCGGCGCGGGCCGCCGCGCGCGCCGCCTCGCCCGTTCCGTAATCGCGCCCGAGGATCAGCGCCGCGTCACGCTCATTGACGAAAGCGAGCGTCGCATTCGACAAGATCTCGCGCAGGATCGCCGGGCCGTCGCCCGCCCATGCCGCCCAGAGCTGCGCGCGGTAATTGCCGTCGAAGGAAAGCTTGACGCCGAGCGCGCGCGCGGCGCGGGCGGCGCCGAGCGCTGCTTCCGCCGCTTTTGGGCCGACCGCCGGCGTGATGCCCGACACGTGCAGCCAGGACGCGCCCTTCAAGATCGCAGTCCAGTCATACTTCGCGGCCGGCGCCTCCGCGAAAGCCGAGCCTGCGCGGTCATAGAGAATCTCGGACGGGCGCCGCACGGCGCCGTTGCTCATGAAATAAAGGCCCATGCGGCCGGGCGCCGTCCGGCAGTTGCTGATATCGACGCCGTAACGCCGGAGCGCGCCCAGCGCCGCCGCGCCGAGCGCATTGTCGGCGAGCGTCGTCGCCATGCGCGCGTTTTCGCCGAACTGCGCGAGCGAGACGGCGACATTGGCTTCTGCGCCGCCGACATGGGCGTCGAAATGCGGCGACTGCATCAGGCGCTCGCGCCCGGGGGCGTTCAGCCTCAGCAGCAGTTCGCCGAAACAGACGATCGCGCCGCGCGCCAACATTGCTGATCCCTACCGGGCGAGCCAGCCGCCATCGACCGGCAGGATCGCGCCATGAACATAGTCGGATGCGGACGATGAAAGAAAGACGGCGGCGCCGGCGAGATCGTCCGGCTCGCCCCAACGGCCGGCCGGAATGCGCGCGAGGATTTCGCCATTGCGTTTGGCGTCGGCGCGCAAGGCCGCGGTATTGTTGGTCGCGATATAGCCTGGCGCGATCGCGTTGACGTTGATGTTTTTCGGCGCCCATTCATTCGCGAGCAATTTCGTGATGCCGGCAAGGCCGCTCTTGCTCGCCGTGTAGGACGCGACGCGGATGCCGCCCTGAAAGGACAGCATCGAGGCGATGTTGACGATCTTGCCGCGCCGTGCGGCGGCGATCATGCGGCGCGCGGCCGCCTGCGCCAGGAAGAAGGCGGCCTTCAGATTGACGGTCATCACCTCGTCCCACTCGGCTTCCGTAAAGTCGATGGCGTCGTTGCGTTTGATGAGGCCGGCATTGTTGACGAGGATGTCGACGGGCCCGAGCAAACTTTCGGCTTGCGTGACCGCCTCGTCGCAGACGCCCGCGCGCGACAGGTCGGCTTCGACGAAAGCAAAGCGCCGCCCGAGCGCTTCGATCTCCTTGCGCGTCTCGTCGGGGGCGGAACGGCCGACGGCGGCGATGTCGGCACCGGCGCGCGCAAGCCCCGCGGCGAGCCCGCGGCCGATGCCGGTGTTGGCGCCCGTCACCACCGCAACCCTGCCGGCAAGATCGAACGCATGGGCCATGTCGCCGTTCCTATTTCAGCTGACAGATATCGAGGACGTTCATGTCGGTATAATCGAGATTCTCCCCGCCCATCGCCCAGATGAAGGTATAGTTCCGCGTGCCCGACCCCATATGGATCGACCAGGGCGGGGAAATCACGGCCTCGTCATTCGCCATCACGATGTGACGGATCTTGTCCGCTTCGCCCATGAAGTGAAAGACGCGGTCTTTCTCGCCGAGGCCGAAATAGAAATAGACCTCCGACCGCCGGTCGTGGAGATGCGGCGGCATGGTGTTCCAGACGCTGCCGGTGTTGAGATTGGTCAGTCCAAGGAGCAACTGGCAGGACTTGCAGATGTCGGGCACGATATACTGGTAGATCGTCCGCTCGTTCGATTCGGCGAGCGAGCCGCGCGCCAGCGGCGTCGCCTGGTCGATCGAGATCTTCACGGCCTCGAAGCGGCGATGCGCCGGCGTCGAGACGAGATAGAACTTCGCCGGATTTTGCGCGTCCTCGCTTTCGAACGCGACCTCCTCGCTGCCCATCGGCGCGTAAAGGCCGTCGCGCGGGGCAAGATCGAAAACCTCGCCGTCGACGCGCACGCGCCCGCGCCCGGTCCCGACATTGACGGCGCCCAGTTCCCGCCTTTGCAGGAACGGCGCGCCGGCCGCGGATTTCGGTTCGCCCTGCGCCGGCAGAAAGACCGGCGCGGCGCCGGGCGCGGCGCCGCCGATCACCATCCGCTCGTTATGCGTGTAATTGAGCGTGACGCCGCCGCGAAAAAGCCCGCTGACGACATGGCGCGCGCGCAGCTGCTCGTTGCTGGCCCCGTCCATCATGTCGGGATGGGTCGCCTGATAGGTTTTCTCGAACATCGGGGACCCTCCGCGGATCGCATTTTTGGGGCCGCGCGGCCCCTTTTTTGGTAACCGGTGTCATAACACCCGCCCGGCAAGGCGGCAAGGTCGGCCTACCCCCGCCGCGGGGGTTTGCTGGAATCGCGGATGATGATTTCCGCCGGAAATTCGACCGGCGCGGCCTCGCCGCCGGGCGCCTGCGCGGAGAGGAGAAGGCGCGCGGCGGCGCGGCCCATTTCCCGGATCGGCAGGCGCACGGTCGTCATCGGCGGCCAGACGCGCGAGGCCATCGGCGTATCGTCGAAGCCGACGATCGAAATATCGTCCGGAACGAGAAGGCCCGCCTTGCGCACGGCCTGATAGGCGCCGACCGCCATCTCGTCATTGCCGAGAAAGATCGCCGTCGGCCGGTCAGCGCGCGCCAGCAGCTTCTGGGTGCAGTCGACGCCGGAATCGAAGGTGTAGCCGCCTTCGAGCGTCAGCGCCTTGTCGAGCGTCAGGCCGCGATCTTTCAATCCGCGCTTGAACCCGGCGAGGCGTTCATGCGCGGACCGGAAGGATTTCGGCCCGTGCACATGCGCGATCCGCTTGTGGCCGAGATCGGCGAGATGGCGCGCGGCCTGCGCCGCACCGTCGGCGTCATGGGTGCGGACCATGCGCACATTGTCGTCGAGCGTGACCGAGGCGATCCGCACATAGCTGCAATCAAGTTCGGCGAGGATGGCGGCGAGTTCGTCCGATTCCGACACTGACGGCGGCAGGATGACGCCATAGGGGCGCTGCTGCACGACGAACGAGCGGACGCGTTTCAGGAGCGTCGGGTCGCTGCGCTCGCACGGGTGGAGAACGAGCTGGAAACTGGAGTCCTGGATTTCGTCGAGTATGCCGCGCTGCATGTTGACGACATATTGCGGGCTTGGATTGTCATAGACGAGGCCGATCAGGAACGACTTCCGGAAGGCGAGCGCGCGCGCTTGCGGATCGGGTTCGAAGCCGTGTTTTTCGATGATCGCCTTCACCTTGGCGCGGGTGCCGGCGCGGACGAGAGGCGAATTGTTGATGACGCGCGAGACGGTCTTCTTCGATACGCCGGCGAGCCGCGCGACGTCGTTGATGGTCACGCGCCCCGGCGCGGGACCTCCGCTTTCGTGCGCTCCCTTGCTACGCCGCCGCGCCATCTTGAAATTCCGGAAAGTTCCTCGACGCCGCGAGCATTAGGGCCGTTGCGCCGGCGCCGGCAATAAGGCCCGCCGTCAGGTCCCGCGCGCCTTGGCGCCGCTGTCGAGCGCTTCGGGGGACAAGGGATCCATGGTGTCGAGATTCCACAGGGCGGGATCGAACAGGCGATGCGTCGGCGCCATCTCGGGATAACCGCCCACTTCTTCCTGGCTGTCGATGATCATGCCGCGCCCCTCGGCGGCGTTCGCGAGCACCCGGACGTCATGGAGATCGCGGTCCCAGGGGCGCGCGCCCGCCGTCGCCAGAACGCTCGCCTCAACCGCTTCGGGCGGCAGCGCGGAGAAGCCGGCCGGCCAGTCGAGCGGCGCCTTCGCCTTGACGATTTTTGCGGGGCTTGTCGTGTAGCGGCCGGTCATCGGCAGGCTGTCGCCTTTCCAGTCGACGGCGACATTGCCTTTCGCGTACAGGAGCAGATCGCCGTCGCCGCCGATCATGATCATCGGCAGGCCGGCGGGCGTCGACGGTCCGCCGCGCATTACATTGTTGACGATGGTGAGCCGGCCGGGCTCGATCCGCTGCCCCGCCCATTCAAGCGCCTGAAGATTGTAGTGGATCGCCCGCTGACCGGGATCATAGATGAAATTATTCGCCATCACGCCATGCGCGCCGCCCTTGAACAGCGCGCTGCGCTCGACATTGTGCGCATAAAGATTACCGGCAATCAGGACATTGCTCGTATTGTCGTGAATGAGCGAACCCTTCGAATGCTCGAATTTCGGATGCGTCGAATCGGCGAGGCCTTCGGCGATGATGTTGTTCGAGAAGGTGATGCTGTTCGACGTTCCGGCGCGCCATTCCGCCGGCGTCTCGCCCGTGAAGCGCGGACCGGACGCGGACAGGTTTTCATCCGTCGCCCATGTCAGCGAGCAGTGATCGACGATGACGTTGCGCGCGCCGACGGTCGCGATGGCGTCTTCGCCCCAGCCGCTGCCGCGCGCTTCGTTGACGTCGCCGGGCCGGATTCGAAGATGGCGAATGACGATGTCGTGGCCGCGCACGTCCATGCCGCCCCGGATCAGCGTGACGCCGGGCGACGGCGCCGTCTGGCCCGCGATCGTGAGGAAGGGTTCGCGCACGACCAGCGTCGATTTCTCCAGATCGATGACGCCGCCGACCTCGAAAACGACAATGCGCGGCCCTTCTTCTTCGATCGCGGCGCGCAAGGAGCCGGGTCCGTCCTTGGCGAGGCTCGTCACCTTGATGATCCGCCCGCCGCGCCCGCCCGGCGTCGCCGCCGCCCAGCCGACCGCCCCCTCAAAAGCGGGGACCGGGAAGGCTTCGGGCAGGGTCGTCTGGGCCGCGGCGCTGCCTGCCCCTGCCCCCAGCGCCAGAACCCCCGCCAGCAGCGCCGACTTCGTCTGGCGCGCAATCGCCATTGTCATAGGCCGTCTCCACAGCGTCCGGGCGCCCCGGCCATTTGAAAATGACACCGGTTTCCTATAATGTCTACCGGGCATGGGGAAAACAGCGAAGGGCGGATCGATGCAACAGGCGACGGCGGACGGCGCCAGGGCGGAACGGCGCCGGATTGCGGATGCGTTCCTGACCGCGCGCCGCACAGGTGCGCCCGTTCGCGATTATCCGGGGCGGGTGCCGGCGTCGCTGGAGGAGGCCTACGCCATTCAGGATGCGGCGATCGCCGCATGGCCAGCCGCGATCGCGGGCTGGAAGGTCGGGCGGATCGTCGGCGCGGACGCGGAACGGCTCGGCGCCGACCGGCTCGCCGGTCCGATCTTCGCGGATCGCATGCGGCTGGGGGCGATGCGCCAACCGGCGGAGATCTTCGCGGAGGGCTTCGCGGCCGTCGAGGGCGAGATTGTCATTATACTGAGGGCCGACGCGCCGCCCGAAAAAACGGAGTGGTCGCTGGAGGAGGCGCGCGCGCTGATCGGCGCCGTTCATGCCGGCGCCGAGATCGCGAGCAGCCCGTTCGCGATGATCAACGATCATGGACCGCTCGTCACCATCTCCGATTTCGGCAATAATTTCGGGCTCGTCGTCGGCGATGAAATTCCGGATTGGCGCCGCTTTGACGTCGCGCGGTGGACGTGCGAAACGCGCATCGACGGCGCGAGCGTCGGGCGCGAAAATCCGGGATCGATACCGGGCGGGCCGATCGAGTCGCTTCGCTTCCTGCTCGAACTGTCGGCGCGGCGCGGCTTGCCGCTGCGCAGGGGCGCGGCGGTCTCAACAGGCGCGATCACCGGCGTTCACAGCGTGCGCGTCGGCCAGTCGGCCTCGGTCGCCTTTGACGGCGTGCGACCGATCATCGTCGATATCGTCGCTTACGCGCCAACCGCGCCGGCTTCGGCCGCAAGGATCGTCGGCTAGTCCCGCCGTCTTTCGCGCGTCATTGCGCGCGCGCCGCCGCCAGCCAGTCCAGAAACAGGTCCGGCCACCGCCCCAGCGGGTCGTCATCAATGCCGCGCATGCCGAAGCCATGGCCGCCGCGCGTGAAAACATGCAAGGCGGCCGGAACGCGCGCTTTCTGCAAGGCGGCGTAGAGGAGCAGCGCATTGCCGACCGGCACGGCCTCGTCATCGGACGCATGTAGGATGAAAACCGGCGGCGCATCGGCCCGGACCCGGCGCTCAAGCGAATAGCGCTCAATCGCGTCAGGGCCGGGATTGGCGCCGATGAGATTCTCCCGCGACTTCGCATGGGTGATCTCCGCCTGCATCGTCACGACGGGATAGAGGAGCGCTGCGAAATCTGGCCGCGCCGATAGCCGGTCGGCGCTGTCGACCGCATCATAAGTGGGCGCATCGAACCGCAGCGACAGCGAGCCGGCGAGATGGCCGCCGGCGGAAAAACCCATGACCGTCAGCCGGTCCGCGCGCGCGCCGTCCATTGGCGCGCGGCTGCGCACGATTCGCGCGGCGCGCTGCGCGTCCTGCAGCGGCGCGTCAGCAACCGCCGTCCAGCCCTGATGCGGCAGGCGGTAGCGCAAAACATAAACCGTCGCGCCGCGGCGACTGAAATAGCGCGCGCCCTCATATCCTTCCTTGTCGATGACGACCCAGCCATAGCCGCCGCCCGGAATGATCAGCAGCGCCTCGCCATTCGGTTCGCGCGCGCGAAAAATATCGAGAACCGGATGCGTGACTTCATGGGCGGCGCGGTCGACCAGCCCGAAGGGATTATCGCGTTCGACGATGCGCTCCTTGAGAGACTGGAGCGTCGCGCCCGGCGCGCCGTCCGGCCACAGCGCGATCGTCTCATCTGGCGCACGGTCAAGATCGACAAGCAGCGGCGCCGCATCTGTTTCAGCGCGCGCAGGCCCCGCGGCGAGCGCCGCCATCGCCGCCGGCTGTAAAATCTCGCGGCGTGAAAAATTCATTTCGCCGCGTCCGCCGCAGTCTTTCGCGGAACCGGATAGGCGATGATGATCGTCAGCGGCGCATCGCCCGTCTGCCGGATGCCGACCCGCGCGCCTTCATAGAGATAGGCGGCCATGCCGGCGCGCAAGGTCGCGCTCATCCCGTCCGACTGGACGACGCCCTCCCCCACCAGCACATAATAGACTTCGTCATGCGCGATCGGATGAATGCCAATCGCGGCGCCCGGATGCAGGATGCGCTTGCGGAATTCCATGCTGCGGCCGGGCGCTGCATCGCTGATGCGATAAGCGGTGCTCATGCCAATCTCGCCATGCGGCGGCGGCTCTTCGACGACGACGGTTGTCTCATCGATGACGACCATCGGCGGCGCGGGCGACGCGTCCGCAAAAGCGGCGGCGAGAAAAATCAGGACGGCAAGCATCATGTCCCCCATTGCGTGAACGGCGCCTTGGCGAAGAGTTCGCGTTCCATGCGTCGCGGATCGGCGCGGAGCCGCGTCGTCTCGTCGAAGACCATCGTGCGGCGCTCCGGCAGGCGATAATCGCGCCAGTTCGGCAAGCCGCGATGATTGGGATCGCCGCGGCGTGCGAGCGCGATGAAGGCGCCGCTCAACTGATCGGCGACGCGCCGCGCGGCCTCGCCTTCGCCGGTCATCGAGCCCGCGGCGCCGAGCGTCCTGAACGCGAGCGGAATATCGAAGCCGTGCGGCGCGCCCCATTTGCCGCCGTCAAGCGGTGAGGCGAGATCCATCTGATAGACCCAGGTCGGCGCGCCCTGACGAGCGCGCGCGTCGGCTTCCTCGACCTGCCCGCGCCAGGACCGCCCGGCGGTCGTCGCGGCGAAGAACACGTCCGATGGCGCATAGTCCGGATACTGCGCGCGGTAGGCGCCGATGACTTCGGCGGGATCGAGATCGACGCGCATATGCGTTGCAAGCTGGACCGGAAGATCATCCCATCCGAGCGCAAAGAGGTCCGGCTCACGCGCGCCGACGAGATTGCGCGTCTCGTCGCGCGTGTTGCCGAGGATCATCGGGATCGCCGCCGATTGCGCGGGCGCATCGGGAAAGAACGGATGACGCGTCAGAAAGCGCCCGTCGAGCGTCGGGCCGAAATAGGTTCCTCCGCGCGACGGGTCGATTGCGTCCGGCGTCGCCAGCGCTGCGACGATCCTGTCCGCGTCGATGGTGCGCAGCGCGCCGACATCATCGGCGCCGATCGACAGCGCGTCGAGAAAGGCGCGCGTGCGCGCCGCCGCATTGAGCGGTCCCGACGCCGTGACCTGCTGGCCGCTCATGGTCGCGGCCGCATGAAAGAGACCCGTGGCGGACGGGGCCGCCATCAGCGTCGCGATTTTTGCTCCGCCCCCTGACTGACCGAACACCATCACCCGCCGGGCGTCGGCGCCGATCGCGGCCGCGTTGTCGCGCACCCACTGGAGCGCCAGCACCAGATCCCACATGCCGGCATTGCCGGAATCCGGGAAGGCGCCGCCGGTGACGATCGGCAGCGACAGATAACCGAACGCGTTGAGACGGTGATTGACGGTGACGACGACGACATCGCCGCGCGCCGCAAGAGGCGCGCCGTCATAGAGCGGGCTCGCGCCCGATCCGCTGTTGTAGGCGCCGCCGTGAAAATAGACCATGACCGGCCGCTCGGCGCCGTCGGCAAGACCCGGCGTCCAGAGATTGAGAAAGAGACAGTCTTCGCTCTGGCGTTCGCTGCCGCCCGCCTGCGGCGCGGCGTTGCCAAACTCGGCGGCGCCCTGCGTTTCAGTCCATGGCGCCGGCGGCGCGGGCTTTTCAAACCGCGTTGAGCGCGTGTCGGCGCCGTAGCGAATGCCCTTGAACACCGAGAGCCCGTTTTCGCGAAATCCGCGCACGGGGCCCGCACGCGTCATCAGGATTGGCGCTTCCGCCGACGCGGCGCGCGCGGCGCCGGCGGCGAAGAAGGCGGCGGCGGCGGGCGCTGTCGCCAGCACGTCGCGCCGCCGCAGGAGCGGGCTCGCGATCGTCTCGCGCTCGCCGCTGTTTCTCACGTCATCAACTCCATCGATCTCATTCGGCCATGCCCGCCGCCTCAAGAACGCAATACGCCCGAGGCTCGGGAGGAGGCCTCGGGCGCAGAACGTGCGGCGCGGGGGACCGCCGCCGCAAGTGTCGCTGCAAGTTAGAAGACCAGGCGCGCGCCGAGCAGCAATTCGCGGCCGGTATGGTGGTAGACCGAGACCCGGTCAGCCGTGTCGACATACTGGTCGTTATAGGTGTCGAGGATGTTGATCGCCTCGAACGACAGCTCGATCTTGTCGGTCAGCGAATAGTTGACGCGCGCATCGAGCGTGATGACCTCGTTCTTGCCTTCCTCGTTGTTGTTGTTCCGGCCGGGGAAGGTCGTCAGATAGGCGCTGCGGTACGCCGCCGAAACGCGGGCGCCGAATTTCGGCGTTTCGTAATAGAGCGTCCCGTTCGCCGCATGGTTCGACAATCCCGTCAGCTCGTTGAGGTTCGGCGCGGCGACCGTGCCGTAATTCACTTCGGACGTCACATAAGTGTAGTTGCCTGTGAAGCCGGTGTTGGCGAAAAAGCCCGGCAGGAAGGTGAAGGGCTGCTGGTACTGAAACTCGATGCCCTTGAGGCTTCCGCCCTCGCCGTTGACGTTGCGCGTCACGTCGAAAATGTCGTCCGGCGTCGACGGCGACCCGATCAGGAAATCGGGGTCGAGGCCGAGCGAGGAATAGGGAACCGAATCCGTCTGCCGCGACACGAAGGACTGGATATCCTTGTAGAAGAAGGAAATCGCGACCAGCGCCTCATCGGTGAAGTACCATTCGAGCGAGGCGTCATAGGACCACGCGCGGAACGGATTGAGCTGCGGGTTGCCGAAATTCAGCGTCCGCGAGAACGCGTTTAAATTGCCGCCCGGCGTCAGGCTCGGCAGGGTCGGCCGCGCCATGACTTTTGAGACGGAAGCGCGGATGAGAAAATTCTCGACCGGCTCAAGCACCGCGCTGACACTCGGCAGATAGTCCGTGTAGCTGTTTTCAACCGTAGTGAACTGGCCCGCCAGAACGCCCGAGGTCGCAATGTCCGTATTGACGACGCGCAAGCCCGCCGTCGCGCGAAGCGGCGCGCCGCCGACATTGGTGTCGAGATTGCCGAGAAAATACCCGCCGAGATCGTCTTCGACCACCTGATTGTAGGCGCCGTTCTGGAGAATGAACGGAAACGCGGTCGTATAAAGACCGATCTGGTCGGCGATCACGTCGATGTTCGGAATGACGAAAGCAAGATCGGTCCCCGACGGCGCGCCGACGCTGTCGTCGAGCGAGGTTTGCAGCGAGTTCGCGGCGTCGAGCGGAAACGTCGCCGTCGTCAGGCAGTTCGCCGTGCCGAAGACGCAGTCGCGGCGGAACTCGATCGCCTTGAACTTGAACTGCTTGTAGGAGCCGCCCGCGGTGAAGGAGAGCGCGTCGTTCAGGTCGAACTCGAAATTCAGCTGCGCGGTCTGGAACTGGTTGAGCACTTCGTTCGGACGGTCGCGCGCCTCGTTGACGACGAAGTTCGCCGGATTGGTGACATCGATATTGTAATCGATGAGCGGCGCGCGGTCGTCCTGCCGGAAGTCGTAGGAATAGCCATCGACGTCGAGCGCGTCGGCGATGATCGTCGTCTGGATCGGGTTGTCATAATTCGATTCCGAGGCGCCGACCACGAAATCGGCCCGGAACCGGTCGGAGAATTCATGCGTGCCTTCTAGGCTCGCCTGGAAGAACCGCGTCGTCAGTTCGTCAAAACGGTTTTCGATGCGGACGTCGACATCGTCGAAGACGCCATAGGCGATGTTGTTGTTCGCATCGATCTCAAGTTCGACAATGTCGGTCGCGCCCTTGCCGGCCGCGTTGGTGCGGCTGAAGGAAATCGCCTCGAGAAACTGCTCGGAGCGGGTGGCGTCGAATTTCGAATAGAGGATATCGGCGTTGAGCTGCGTACGCTCGGTCGGACGCCATTGCACAGCGCCGGTGATGCCGAGCCGCTGCTGATCGTGAATGAGCTTGCCGTACCGCGGAATGCGCGGATGGAAGGCGTCGGCGACGCCCGGGAACGCCGCTTCGTTCGAGAACGCGCCGGCGTTGTCCCAGCGCACCGTCGAGAAGCCCTCTTCCAGAAGATTGCGGTCCGAATAGGCCGCCGAGACAAGAACTCCGAAAGTGTCGTCGTTCCATGATTTCGAGAACAGCCCGGCGAGGCGCGGCCCGACCTTGTCCGACAAGGTGTTGTAGGAGGCCTGCCCCGACAGGACGAATGTCGTCTCGTCGAATTCAAACGGACGCGCCGACTGCAGGTCGACCGTGGCGCCGAGCGATCCTTCTTCGACATCCGGCGTCGACGTCTTCCTGACGGTGATGCTGCGGAAAAGCTCCGAGGCGAAAATATTGAAGTCGAAGCCGCGGCCGCGATTGGTGCCGCCCGAGGAGTCCGTGCCGCCGGTCGTCGACAACGTCTCAAGCCCGTTGATGCGGACGCGCGTGAAATCGGGATTGAGGCCGCGCACGGTGATCTGGCGCCCCTCGCCCGCGTCGCGGTCGATCGAGACGCCCGGCACGCGCTGCACCGCTTCTGCAAGGTTGAGATCGGGGAAGTCCGCGATGTCTTCGGCGAGGATCGCATCGACGGCGCCGACTTCATTGCGCTTAACGTTCAGCGCGTCGCCAAGGCTCTTCCGGAACCCCGACACGATGATCTCGTCCGCCTGGTCCTCGCCCGCCAGCGCTGCGTCTTGCGCTGCAGCAAATCCGCCTGCAGCGACAATCGCCAGCGCCGACGCCCCGCCCGCCGCCAATCCGCGAATGCCCTTGATTCTCATGTCACCCTCCCGTTTCGCTCTAATTGTTACCGGTGTCATTTAGAATTGCTACCGGTGTCATTTTTCTTACGATATCGCAGTGTCGAAACTTTTGCAAGAAGCAACGAAGCCAGACTCGCGGCGCCGGGTGCGGACGAATGCGGCGCAGGCGGCGAGGCCGCGCCCTCATCCGCCTCTTCGCAAGTGCAGCAAAACGGCCCTTGGCGCGCGTATCGTCATGGGACGGAGCGCTTTTGATCCGGACACGAACTAACGCGCGCCCGCTTTCAAGAGCCGCCCGCCGCCACGGCTTTGTCGCCCGCCTTCTTCGCCCCTCGCCCCGCCGGGCGGACGCGTCCTCGCCGCCATTGGCGCGATATCGCCAGCGGCGGCGCCGGGCCGGTGGCGGAACCGCGGCGCTTGGCGCTATAGAGGCCGCCGACCGCGCGCGGCCCCGGCTCGGGTCCCGAATTCGCCCCTCAACCGGCAAGACTGCAGGAAAGGTTTCAATGGACGTGCGCGCGCAAGTGCTGGAGGCCCTCGACCGGGCCGTCCTTCATCCCGTCACCGGCAAGGGCGTCGCCGCCTCCGGCGCGATTGAAAGCGTGACGGTGAGCGCAGGCATTGCGACGATCACGATCGCCATCGCGCCGGCCGACGTCGAGAAAATGGAGCCGGTGCGCAAGGCCTGCGAGGCCGCCGCGAAAAGCGTGCCTGGCGTCACCGGCGCGCGCGCGATCCTCACCGCGAAATCGGCGGTTGCCGCAAAACCCGCGGCGCCGATGGCGGCGCGAACGCCGGCGCCGACGCCAAAGCCGATCAAGGGGCTGAAGACGATCATTGCGGTCGCCAGCGGCAAAGGCGGCGTCGGCAAGTCGACGACGGCGGTCAATCTCGCTTTCGCGTTTCAGCAAAGCGGCCTCAAGGCGGCGTTTATCGACTGCGATATTTACGGGCCGTCGGCGGCGACGCTGCTCGGCCTCGCCGGCAAGCCCGAACTCGCGAGCGACAACAAGATGCGCCCGCTCTATCGCGAGGGCGTCGCCGCCATGTCGATGAGCTTTCTCGTCGATCCCGCTGTCGCTGCCATCTGGCGCGGCCCCATGATCATCCAGAGCGTGCAGCGGTTCCTGACCGGCGTCGCCTGGGATGAACAGGGCCCGATCGACATCGCGGTCGTCGATCTTCCGCCCGGCACCGGCGACGTGCAGCTGACGCTGGCGCAGACGGCGATGGTCGACGGCGCGATCATCGTCTCGACGCCGCAGGACCTGGCGCTGATTGACGCGCGAAAAGCGATCGACATGTTCGGCAAGACGAAGATCCCCGTGCTCGGCGTCGTCGAGAATATGAGCTATTTCGCCTGCCCGCATTGCGGCGAACGCAGCAACATCTTCAGCCATGGCGGCGCGCGCGCCAATGCGATGGAGCTTGGCATCCCGTTTCTCGGCGAGATCCCGCTCGAAATCGCGATCCGGGAATCTTCCGACGCCGGCCTGCCGATCGTCGCCCTCGCCCCCGACAGCGCGCACGCGCAGCGCTACCGGCAAATTGCGGAGACAATCGTGCGCGCGCTCAACGTCCCGCGCGCGGAGTGACAGGAAAGCGCTCCAGGAAGGTTGGGTGCGAGGCCTTGATCTGAACCAATGATCCACGGGCGCAGAAGTATGAGACCAAGAGCGACGCGCTAATATTACGCAGCGTCGATCGATCCACGAAGCTTGTCAGCGGTTTGTCACAAGATCTCGGGATCTATCGCAAGTACTTCTAAGGTCAGTTGCACCGCGCCGTCCGGATTTGGCTTGTCATTCGTCATTCGGGAGCCTCACCCAAAAATTGATTAAGTCGGTCGGCGACAAGCCGCCTACGCTCGGCCAGAAATTCGTTGTAGTTCTCAACGTTCCAGAGTTCTTCAGAAGCCGGAATACATTGTCGGATTAATGCCTGCTCACCTTGTTTTTCAACAATCCCCGGCAAGTATGCTCGCGGCTCCTTATCACTTATCTTACGATTCGTTCGACCACTAACGAAAGAGAGATTGCAAATGTCATTGATGCGTAATGGATCGACGCCGGCACGCTTCAAAACCGCCTGCGGAAAAAGGTGATGAAATTGCAGTGCGTGTTTCGAGCCCTTGTGATTGAGCGAAATTTTGAGCTGATCGCGCCAGTCTGTCGCACCGTCCTTTCGAAACGCGAGAAACATCGTCTTGAAATAGGCGCTGCGGCTGTTCCGGTTTTCAAGATCGCTCGGCAGAACCTCCAAGCGCCCGACCTGCGTTTTAAGTAACTGCATCAAGGCCGGCACATCGCCGCCCCTGCGAATGACTCCCAGGTCCTGATCAAGGAAGGTCTCAGACGATCCGCGCGAATAGCGCGCCTTGGCGTTTCCGGCGATTGTCAAGAAGCGCAGATGTTCGGCCTCGGTCGGCGTAAGGTTGTAATCCTTACTGTGACCATAAAGCGCGAGCATGGTTACAATAAAAGGCGACGAGAGTAGCGCCGGGCTATCTACGCCCACATTGGACTGAAGAAAGTTTAGTGCGAACCGCATTCCTTCCTTCGCCTCATCCCAAGCGCTTTGCAATCGATCCAGCGATAACCCGCCGACCGCACGAAATCTTGATTGACCAGATGCGAATGCGACGAGATTTCGGAGATGAATTGAGAGCTCAAGCGGAAAACCTTGCTTCCCGCACTCTTCCTCAAACTCCTGAAACACCTTAAGAGAGTCGCGCCATTTCGCGGTTATTTGCGCAAGCGCAAGATCAGAGCTTCTGAGCTTCGCGCCAAGCGAGTTCACACGAACAAAAATTTCCGTGACTTCCTCATAGGACTTGTCGCGTTCAAGAACATGAACCCGATAGCCGTATTCCTTGATCCCGCGCAGCTGTTTCAGGCGCGAAGTGTATTTGTCATAGCGGGGATCATCCATCGACGTGACGCCCGCTTCCTTCAGGAAGCGCGTGTCGCTGCTTTCCTTGAATACTTCCGTCACGGAAACCCAATGCGGGAGCGCAGCTAGTTTCTTCGCGAAGACGACAAACGCCATTTTATCGAACCGCTGAAGTAATTCATCATCCGAGGCGTCGGCGGACTCTTCATCATCAACCTCGTCCGTATCGTCGTCTTCGTTGACCTCCGTAATGAGTTGAAGGTCATCCGGATGCTCGAGATTGAAAAGTATGTCGATTGGTCGCTTACGGCCCCGGACCTTGACCGGCTGGCCTCTAAGGATGGCGGAAAGTGAGGTTAGGCGTTGTTGACCGTCAAGCAAGAGCTGAAACCGGCCATTGCTGACAACGGACTGCTCGACGGCGAATTCGCGCGTAGCGACGCCCTCATCTGTCTCCCATGTAAGGATCGTGCCAGAGGGATAACCACGATAAAGGGAATCGAGAAGGTCTCGGACGCGGGTCGATCGCCAGACATATTGGCGCTGCATTTCCGGTAATCGAATTTCGCCCCGCTCAATTTTCGCGACCAACTCTTTTATCGGAATATCCTGCTGCGCCATATTCGCCGCCGCCTATTTCGTTCGAATGCGTGAGTCCTGATTTCTATTCTTGAGAGCGTTCCCGGCGAGTGACAACCACTTCGGCGCTCACGCGATAACGCCAGCGGATTCGTTTTTCGTACGAAAATCGAAAAATGCGCGCCGGCCGGTTCGCGCGTCGATCGGACAATATTGTCCGTCCTATTGCTTCCAATATGCTTCCAAATCGCACGCGCGACTTGCAGCCGTTCGCTTAAGTCATTGAAAAGTTGGGTGCGGGGGCTGGATTTGAACCAACGACCTTCAGGTTATGAGCCTGACGAGCTACCGGGCTGCTCCACCCCGCGCCAACATGTCCCTTTCGCGGCCCTTGCCTTGCGCAAACGGCCATCCGGTTCGAAAGGAGGGCGCGGTATAGCGGCGGGGGCGGTGGCGCGCAAGCCCCGGCGGAGCGCAGTTTTCAGGCGCATTTTCGGGCGCCGCGGCGGGCGTTTGGAGATGCGGCGGGCCGCGCTATGGTCGCCGCCGAACGCCAGCTAAGGAATGCCCCTCATGCGCTTCACGATCGCCCCCGCCCTCGCCCTACTGTCGGCGGCTTCCTGCGCGAAAGCGCCGGAGGCGCCGGCGGCGGAGGCCGCGCCCGTCATCGAGCGCACCGTCGACGCGCTGCGCCTTTATGTGATGGATTGCGGACGCATCGACGTCACCAATATGGGCGTCTTCGACCGCGGCGGCGCCTATGAGGGAGAGGCGCGCGCGATGGTCGACAGCTGCTATCTTGTGCGCCATCCGCAGGGCGACCTGATGTGGGACGCAGGCCTTCCCGACGCCATCGCCGCCGCGCCCGACGGCGTCGTGCAGGATGTTTTCAAGATCACCGTGCCGAAGACGCTGCAGGGACAGCTTGAACGCATCGGCGCGCCGCCGGCCGCGATCGAGTTCTTCTCGATTTCGCATTCGCATTTCGACCATGTCGGCAACGGCAATCTGTTCAAGGACGCGACCTTCATCGTCCACGAAAAAGAGCGCGACCACATGTTCCGCCCCGAAGCGCGCCAGGACGCGCAGGCCTTCAGCGCCTATGCCGATCTGGAAGCCGCGAAGAAAACGACGTTCACGGACAGTTACGACGTCTTCGGCGACGGCAAGGTCATCATCGTCGCGATGCCGGGCCATACGCCGGGGCATTCGGTGCTGCTCGTCAATCTCGAGCATTCAGGCCCGATCCTGTTGACCGGCGATCTTTATCATCTGACGGCGGCGCGCGAGAACCGGACGATCCCCGTCTTCAACACCGACGCCGACATGACGCTCGCGTCGATGGACAAGTTCGAACAGCTCGCAAGGGATGCGGGCGCGCGCGTCATCATCCAGCATGAACTGGCGGATTTTGAGAAGCTGCCGCGCGCGCCGGCCTATCTCGACTGACGCCGGTCCTAGCGGAGCGCGACGCCCGCAATATAGGGGTGCAGGTAGAAGAAGACCGCCAACCAGGCGATGGCGCCGGCGACGATGGCGATCGCGTCATTGCGCGCCGGGCCCGGCGCCGGGCCATTCTCGCCGCGGCGCTTCAGCGCGATGCGGTCGATGACGCCGTAAGCGAGGAACGCGCCAAAAAGGATCACCGATCGAACCTCGCCATTGACGAGAAGATGCGCGAACGCCCAGGCTTTGACGCCGGCGATCATCGGGTGCTTGATCATCGCAGCGATCTTCCCCTTCGGCGCATAGGCAGCCGCGAGCATGACGAAAGCAAAGAGCGTCAGGAGATAGGCGATGTGCCGCCCGGCCGCCGGCGGCGTATAAAGAAGGCTCGCATCCGCGCTGCGCCAGCCGATGACGATCAGCGCAAAGCCCGCCAGCGAAACCAGCGAATAGAGCCCCTTGTAGGGACCGGCGCCGAGCCGCTTGACGAGCGCCTCGCGATTGCCGCGCGCAAGCGCGGTGTAGAGGTGCGAACCGAAGAAAACGATCATGCCGAGAAGAAAGAGCGTCATCGGTCAGTGCCCTTCGAAAGCGACGAGCGCGGCGACCTGTTTCCCCATCGCACGCAGCTTGTCGGCGCCGCCGAGATCGGGGAGATCGACGACGAAGGAACAAAGGACGACGTCGGCGCCGGTGCGTTCCAGAAGCTTGATCGCCGCGCTCGCCGTGCCGCCGGTCGCGATGAGATCGTCGACGAGGAGAACCTTTTCGCCGGGATTGACGGCGTCGATATGGATCTCAACTTCATCGACGCCGTATTCGAGCTCATAGCGTTCGCCGATGGTCTTGTAGGGAAGCTTTCCCTTTTTCCGGATCGGCACGAAGCCGACCGACAATTGGTGCGCGGTCGCGCCGCCGAGGATGAACCCGCGCGCTTCGATGCCGGCGACCTTGTCGATCTTGGCGCCCGCGAGCGGCTGCACCAGTTCGTCGATGGCGCGCCGGAACCCGCGCGCGTCGGCGAGCAGCGTCGTCACATCGCGAAACATGATGCCGGGCTTCGGGTAGTCCGGGATCGAGCGGATGACCGAGCGGAGATCCATGGGGGTTTTTGTCCGGGCGTTGGGGGCGGCGCGAAAATGACGGAATCGCCCGGCGCTCACAAGTCCGCGCGCGCAAGGCTCCTTTCGCCGACTGCCGCCTTGCCGGGCCGCGCGCGCTGAGGCAAACCCGTCACATTCGCATTCGGCCGGAGATTTCTCTTGAACAAGACGCTGTTGCTGACCGCCGCCATCCTCGCCCCCGCCCTCATTATCGCCGCCTGCGGCCGCAAGGCCCCGGACGCGGTCAGCGCCGCCGAGGACATCGCCATCGACCCCAATGCGCCGCAGATCGGCACGTTCGGCATTGCGGTCAAAGACATCGACGCCGCCGTCGATCCGGGCGACGATTTTTACGCCTATGTGAACGGCGACTGGCTGAAATCCTTCAAGATACCGGAGGAATATTCGAGCTACGGCTCCTTCACCGTGCTCGCCGAACGCTCCGAACAGCGCCTCAAGGCGATCGTTGAAAGTCTGAGCGCCAAGGGGACGCCCGCGGGCGACGAACGAAAAGTGCGCGATTTCTACGCGAGCTATCTCGACGTCGCGGCGATCAACGCCAAGGGGCTCGCTCCGCTCACGGAAGATTTCGCCGCCATCGACGCGATCGACACGCCGGAGAAATTCGCCGCTTATGTTTCAAACCCGGCGACGCGCGCGCGCGCGCCGATCGCCTTCATCATTTCGACCGACCTCAAACGCCCCGACCGCTACGCGCTCTACGCCGGCCAGTCGGGTCTCGGCATGCCGAACCGCGATTATTATCTCGAAGAAAAATTCGCCGACAAACAGGCGAAGTACCGCGCCTATATCGAAAGCGTTCTGACGCTCGCCGGCCATCAGGACGCCGACGCCGCCGCTGGGCGCATTTACGATCTCGAACTGACGATGGCGACCGCCCATTGGGAGCCGGCCAAGCGGCGCAATCGCGACCTGATGTATAATCTGCGCTCAATCGAGGACCTCGAGGCCTTTGCGCCGGGCGCGCCCTGGCGCGCAATGCTCGCCGCGAGCGGCCTTGGCGACCGCACGGAGATCATCGTGCGCGAGGACGACGCCGTACAAAAACTCGCGACGCTCATCGCCGAAACGCCGATTGAGACCTGGCGCGACTATCTGAAATTCCATCTCGTGAACGCCAATGCGGACGTCCTCCCTACCGCCTTCGACGAGGCGAATTTTGCATTCTTCTCGACCGAATTGCGCGGCACGCCGAAACAGAAGGAGCGCTGGAAGCGCGCGGTCGCGGCCGTCGACGGCGCGCTCGGCGAGGCGGTCGGCAAGCTTTATGTCGAAAAGCACTTCCCGCCGGACTCCAAAGCGATGATGGAGGACCTCGTCGGCAATCTGCGCGCCGCGCTCAATGAACGCATCGGCGCGCTCGCATGGATGAGCGACGAAACGCGCGCGGCGGCGCGCGACAAGCTGTCGAAATTCACGCCGAAGATCGGCTATCCCGACGAATGGCGCGACTATGGCGCGCTCGACATCCGGCCGGGCGACGCCTATGGCAACGCCAGGCGCGCGCAGGCCTTCGAGTGGGCCTATGAGGCTGCGCGCATCGACGCGCCCGTCAACCGCAAGGAATGGGGAATGACCCCGCCGACGGTCAACGCCTATTATAATCCTCCGCTCAACGAGATCGTCTTCCCGGCCGGCATTCTTGATGCGCCGTTCTTCGATCCGAAAGCGGACCCCGCCGTCAATTACGGCGCGATCGGCGCCGTCATCGGCCATGAGATCGGCCATGGGTTCGACGATCAGGGCAGGAAGTCCGACGGCGACGGCGTGTTGCGCGACTGGTGGAGCCCCGCCGACGTCGCGGCGTTTCAGAAAGTCGCCGACAAGATTGGCGCGCAATATTCAGCCTACGAACCGATCCCCGGCTTCGCCGTCAACCCGCAGCTGACGATGGGCGAAAACATCGGCGACATTGGCGGGCTCGCCATGGCCTATCACGCCTACAAGCTGTCGCTGAACGGCGAAGAGGCGCCCGTCATCGACGGCCTCACCGGCGACCAGCGCTTCTTCCTCGCCTGGGGGCAGGTCTGGAAACGCACCGTGCGCGACGAGCAATTGAAGAACCAGATCGCCACCGACCCGCATTCGCCCGCGCAATACCGCGTCAACGGCGTCGTCAGAAACATGGACGCCTGGTACGACGCGTTCGGCGTCACGGAAGACGACGATCTCTGGCTCGATCCGGAAGACCGCGTCGAGATCTGGTGAGGCCTAGAACGGGAAGATGATGTCGTAGAGCTGCTGGCCGTAGCGGGCCTGCTGCACGTCGGTGAGGTGCCCGCGCCCGCCATAGGAGATGCGCGCCTCGGCGATCTGCGTGTGGCGCACGGTGTTGATGT
>CAZHUI010000002.1:0-95407 GCA_964535605.1 uncultured Caulobacterales bacterium | reverse complement strand
CGAGGCGTAAGCGGAAGCGGCGGTCGGGCGTCGAGTTCATCGTCGCCAACACCGACGCGCAGGCGCTCGGCCTTTCGAAGGCGACCTGCCGCATCCAGCTTGGCGCGCATACGACCCAAGGCCTCGGCGCCGGTTCGCTGCCCGAAATCGGGCGCGCGGCGGCGGAAGAAACGCTCGACGAGATTCTGGAGCAGGTCGGCGACGCGCACATGCTCTTCATCACCGCGGGCATGGGCGGGGGCACGGGCACTGGCGCGGCGCCCGTCATCGCCAAGGCGGCGAAGGAGCGCGACATCCTTACCGTCGGCGTCGTCACGAAGCCCTTCCATTTCGAGGGCGCGCGGCGGATGAAAATTGCGCTCGCCGGCATTGAATCCCTGCAGCAGCATGTCGATACGCTCCTGATCATTCCGAACCAGAACCTGTTCTCGATCGCGACCGAGCGCACGACCTTCGCGGAGGCCTTCGCGCTCGCCGATCAGGTGCTCCATTCGGGCGTTCGCGGCATCACCGATCTCATGGTCATGCCGGGCCTCATCAATCTCGACTTCAACGACGTCCGCACCGTCATGCGCGAAATGGGCAAGGCGATGATGGGGACGGGCGAGGCTTCGGGCGACAAGCGCGCCATCCAGGCGGCGGAAGCGGCGATCTCAAACCCGCTTCTCGACGAAGTGTCGATGAAAGGCGCGAAGGGCGTCCTCATCAACATCACCGGCTCCATGGACATGAAGCTGTTCGAAGTCGACGAAGCCGCCAACCGTATCCGCGCCGAGGTCGATCCCGACGCCAACATTATCGTCGGCTCGACTTTCAATCAGGAGCTTGAGGGGCGCGTGCGCGTCTCCGTCGTCGCGACGGGCATCGAAGCGCTCCCGCGCGACGCGCATGGCTATCAGCAGCGTCCGGCGGCGCAGGCGATCTCGCGCCCGTGGCGCGAGCCCGCGCAAGCGGCGGAAGCCGCGCCTGCGCGCGTCACCCTGCCGCCCATCATAAACACTGGCGTCAGCGCCGGCATCGGCGGACATCCGCTCGCGCAAGCCGCCCATGCGGCGCCGCAGGCCAATCCGGTCGGCGACGTTCACGAGCGCATTCGCCGTATGCTGACGGAAGGCCCGGCGGACGCAGCGCCGCTCCCGACGGCGCCAAAACCGGTCGCTCCGGTTCAGACCGTGTCGCCGGCGGCGATGCCGGCGCCGCGCCCGGCCGCGATGGCGGAGACGGAGCAATCGCGCGCGCACCAGCGCAATCCTTTCCGCGAAGCCGCGGAAGAATTGCAGCGCACATCGGCGGCTGCGCTCGATCTTCTGAAGTCCCTTAATGGCCCCAAGGCCGAAGAGCCGCGCGTCCCGGCGCCGGAACCGGCGGTTCGCGCCGCAAAATCCCAGCACGGGGACCTGTTTGAAGAAGACGAAGACGGCGAACTTGAGATCCCGTCCTTTCTCCGGAAAAAGAAGATCAGCTAGCGGCGCCGCGCCGGCTGGTTTCTGAAAGCGCCGCCGTCAAAGGCGGCGTTTTCTTTTGCGCTCTCCGCTGGAAATAGCGGCAATAGAGCGAAATAATGCGTTATTTGTCCGGCAAGCGCCGCCGGCGCAGGGTCAGCGTCATGCGTTATGTAGTTCAATCGACGGTGGCGCGCGAAAGCTCGGTTGAAGGCGTCGGCCTTCACTCCGGAGTGTCGGCGCGCGTCGTTCTGCGACCGGCTGCAGCAGGGCAGGGCGTTCGTTTCCGGCGCGCTGGCGCAGCTGAAATCGCCGCATCGCCCGGCGCCGTCGGCAACACAAATTTCAACACCGGCCTCGGCGACGGCGCTGCGCGCGTCGCGACGGTCGAACATTTGATGGCGGCGATCGCGCTCGCCGGCGTCGACAATCTCATCGTCGAAATTGACGGCCCTGAACTGCCGGCGCTTGATGGAAGCGCCGCGCCCTGGCTCGAGCTGCTGGCCGCGTCAGGCGTTCGCGCGCTCAACGCGCCGCGCGAAGCGATCCGGATATTGGCGCCGGTTTCTGTTGAAGATCCTGACGGCCGGACTATTCGCGCCGAACCGTTCGACGGCCGTATCGTCGATGTCTCAATCTCGTTTTCTGACGCCGTCATCGGCGTCCAACGCGTTTCGATCAATCTTGACATCGCAGCAGACGTCAAACGCGTTGCGAGCGCCCGCACGTTCTGTCGACAGTCGGATATAGAGGCGCTGCGCGCGAAGGGCCTCAGCCTCGGCGGTTCTTTCGACAACGCCGTCGTCGTCGACGGCGCGCGCGTCCTTAACCCGTCAGGCCTCCGCGACGCCCACGAATTCGCGCTTCACAAGGCGCTTGATCTCATCGGCGATCTCCGGCTCGCCGGCGCTCCGATCATCGGACATATCATCGCCGACCGCCCCGGCCATGATCTCAACGCGCGCTTCGTTTCGGCGCTGCTGCGCGCGGGCGATCGCATCGCCCGGGAGCCGCAGGCGGCGGACGCCGTCCGCGCAAGCGCCTGAACTGCCGGAAAACCGCCTCAATCAAGGGCTTGGAAGCGTCCTGCCGCCGCAAGCTCCGGCGCTTCCAAACGGGCGAGTCGGCGTCTAGGGTGCCGCGCGAAACGGGGCCCCGCCTCAAGGAGTCGTATTGGTGATGTCGAACCGCGTCAGAATCCTGCCGATCTTTCTCGCCGCGCTTGCTGCCGTCGCGCTCGGCGCGTGCGGGTCCTCCGCGAAGAAAAAGCAGAAATTCGCCTATGTCGAGCGTCCGGTCGAACAGATCTATCAGGACGCGGCGCGCGCGATGGAGCGGAAACGTTTTGACGACGCCGTCGAACTTTTCGGCGAAGTCGAACGCCAGCACCCCTATTCGCCGTGGGCGCGCCGGGCGACCTTGATGAAGGCCTTCGCGCATTATCGCCAGAACGACTACGAGGAATCGATCGCGGCGCTCGACCAGTTCATCTCTCTCCATCCCGGCAACAAGGACGCAGGCTACGCCTATTACCTCAAGGCGATGTGCAATTATGAGCAGATCCGCGATGTCGGCCGCGATCAGGATTTCACCAACAGCGCGGTGCAGTCATTGAACGATGTCGTCCGCCGCTTTCCGCAGACGGAATATGCGCGCGACGCAAGGCTGAAGCTCGATCTCACGCTCGACCATCTCGCCGGCAAGGAACTGACGATCGGCCGCTATTACCAGCGGCAAGGCAAGCACATCGCCGCCATCAACCGCTACAAGCATGTGATCAACAATTACCAGACGACGGGGCATACGGAGGAAGCGCTTTACCGCCTCGTTGAGGCGAATTTGCAGATCGGCCTCATTGAGGAAGCGCGCTCGGCGGCCGCCGTTCTCAGCTACAATTATCCGGGGTCGGAATGGTATGAGGACGCCTACGGCCTGATGCGCAAGAACGGCCTTCTGGAACCCGGCTCGAAACCCCAGCGCTCGGCGAAAGAAATTCGGGAGCTTGAAAAGCGCGAAGAGAAAAACGAGGGCAAAGGCGTCAAGGAAGCGCCGCGCCCGGTCGTCGAACCGCCCTCCGATGACCCGTTCTCCGACTCGCTCGACAATCCCTTGTCGACGCCGGACTCGCCGACGCAGTAACGCGGACGGAGGCTGGCGCGCTTCGGGGACGAGATGCTGACCGCGCTCCACATCGAAGATTTTTTGCTGATCGAACGATTGTCGCTGACGCTCGGGCAGGGCCTCACGGCGCTTACCGGGGAAACTGGCGCAGGAAAGTCGATCCTGCTTGAAGCCCTGGGGCTCGCCGCCGGGGGACGCCCCGGCCGCGGCGGCGTCCGGCGCGGCGCCGAACGCGGCGTCGTCGCGGCGGTCTTCGAGCCGAACGCCGATCATCCTGTCTGGCGTCTCCTCGATGACAACGGGCTTTCCGCCGGCGACGACCAGGTAATCCTCAAACGCGTGCAGTCGGCGGACGGCAAGAGCCGCGCTTTCATCAACGACCAGCCAGTGTCAGTGGCGCTGTTGAGGGCGGCCGGCGAAACCCTCATCGAAATTCACGGCCAACATGACGGCGTCAGCTTCCTGTCGGCGGCGACGCACCGCGCCCTGCTCGACGATTTCGCCGGCGCGGCGCGCGCGAACTCTGAGGTCGGGGCGCTATGGCGCGACTGGCGCGAGGCGGAAGGCGCGCTTGAGGAGCGCCGCAATGCGCGGGACGCCGCGCTGCGGGAGGCTGACTATCTTCGCCATGTTGTGAAGGAGCTCGCCGACCTTGATCCGCAGGCGGATGAGGAGACGCGCCTTGCGAGCGCGCGCGCCGAAATGCTGGCGTCGCAGAAAATTACCGAAGATCTCGCAGCCGCCGCCAGCCTCGTGTCGGAAGAAGGGCTCGAAGGAAAGCTCTCCGCGGCGGTGCGCCGTCTTGCGCGCGCGTCGTCCGCTTTCCCGGCTGAGAACAATCCGCTCGCCGGCGCGATCGACCGTCTCGATCGCGCGCTGTCGGAAGTGATGGAGGCGCGCAGCGCCGTTGAAGACGCGGCTGAACGCCTTGGCCTTGACGAGGGCGCGCTGGAGCGGACGGAGGAACGGCTGTTCGCGCTCCGCGCCGCGGCGCGAAAGCACGGCGTCGCGCCGTCCGCGCTGCCGGAATTTTACGCCAAAGCCAAATCTTCTCTCGCGCTTCTCGACGAAAGCGCCGTTGAATTTGTTGGCCTTGAAAAGGCCGCCGCCGCGGCGCGCGTCGCCTTCGGCGCGACGGCGAAAAAACTCTCCGACCTGCGCCGCAAGGGCGCCAAAAAACTCGACCTCGCTGTCGCCGGGGAGCTCGGCCCCCTGAAACTCGGTCATGCCGGGTTTTCAACATCAATCGTCTCTGACGATGCCAGCGCAGGACCGTCGGGGATAGACGCTGTCGAATTCATGGTGTCGACCAATCCGGGCGCGCCGCCGGGTCCCCTGAAGGCGATCGCGTCCGGCGGCGAGCTGTCGCGCTTCGTACTGGCGATGAAAGCCGCGCTCGCGGCGAAGGAAAACCGCACGGTCATCATCTTCGACGAGGTGGACGCCGGCGTCGGCGGCGCTGTCGCGGACGCAGTCGGCGAACGCCTGGCGCGCCTTGCGATGGACGCGCAGGTGATGGTCGTCACCCACAGTCCGCAGGTCGCGGCCCGCGCTGCGCATCACTGGCGCGTTGAGAAGCGGCTGAAGAAAAACGAGACGACGACGTTTGTCGCCGAACTCGGGGCGGAGGAACGCACCGAAGAAATCGCGCGGATGCTGTCGGGCGCCGAAGTGACGGACGAAGCCCGCGCGGCGGCGCGGCGCCTGTTGGGCGCGCCTGCGGCGGCAAAAGCGAGGAAGCGGGCTTAGGTCAAACCCGATCTTGGCTCGGCGCGCCGATCAGGCATTGAACCGGAACAGCATCACGTCGCCGTCCTTGACGACATAGTCCTTGCCTTCAAGGCGCATCTTTCCGGCTTCCTTCGCGCCCACCTCGCCGTTCAATCGCACATAGTCGTCGAAGGCGATCGTCTCGGCGCGGATGAAGCCGCGTTCAAAATCGGTGTGGATGACGCCGGCCGCTTGCGGCGCGGTGGCGCCGACGGGGATCGTCCACGCGCGCGCTTCTTTCGGGCCCGCCGTGAAATAGGTCTGCAGGCCAAGCAGCCGAAACGCCTCGCGAATAAGGCGGTTAAGGCCCGGTTCTTCAAGCCCGATCGCGTCGAGAAATTCCTTCTGCTCGGCGTCGTCCAGGGGCGCGATTTCAGATTCGATCCGCGCGGAGATCGCGACAAACGCCGCGCCCTCTTTTTTTGCGGCTTCCTCAACGCGCGCCGAATACGCGTTGCCGGTCGCGGCGGAAGCTTCATCGACATTGGCGACGAACAGAACCGGCTTCTGGGTGAGGAGCTGCAGGCCCTTCCAGAATTTCTGGTCTTCCGGCGCAACAGTCACCGTCCGCGCGGGACGGCCATCCTTCAGCGCGGCGAGCGCGGCGTCGACTAGAGCGAGCGTCGCCTTGGCGTCCTTGTCGCCGCCCTTGGCTTTCTTCTCGAGCGCAGGCCGGCGTTTTTCGAGGCTGTCGAGATCGGCGAGCATCTGCTCTGTCTCGACGACTTCATAGTCCGACAACGGATCGATGCGGCCTGTCACATGCGTGATGTCGTCGTCGTCGAAGCAGCGCAGCACATAGATGACGGCGTCAGTCTCGCGGATATTGGCGAGGAACTGGTTGCCGAGACCTTCGCCCTGGCTTGCGCCTTTGACGAGACCGGCGATATCGACGAACTGCATGCGCGCCGGGACGATCTGCGCCGACTTCGCGATCGAGGCGAGTTTTTGAAGGCGCGGCTCCGCCACCGCGACGTCGCCGATATTCGGTTCGATCGTGCAGAACGGATAATTCGCCGCTTGCGCCGCAGCGGTGCGCGTCAGCGCGTTAAAGAGCGTCGATTTGCCGACATTCGGCAGTCCGACGATGCCGCAGGAAAGAGCCATGGTTTACTCGCTTTCGTCCGGCGGGTTCTTAAGGTCCTTCAGCGCCGCCGCAAACGGGTTTTCAGCGCGCCGCGAAGCGGGCGGCTCCTTGGCGGGCACGGCGGCGGAAGGCGCGGGCGCGTTGTCCTTTGGCGGGGCAAGGATCTGCGCGACCGCCGAGCCGAATTTGGCGTCGCCGCCGGCGAGCTTCGGCGCGGCTTTCGCGAGCGCCTCGAGCAGGGGGGCGAGCCAGTCCTGATCGGCTTTGGCGAAATCGCCGAGCACATGGCCGGTCACGCGCTCCTTTTCGCCGGGATGGCCGATGCCGATGCGCACGCGCCGGTAATCGGGGCCGATATGATCGGCGATCGAGCGGAGGCCGTTATGGCCGGCGAGCCCGCCGCCGATCTTCGCCTTGATCTTGCCGGCGGCAAGATCAAGCTCGTCGTGGAAGACGACGACATCAGCGGGTGCAAGCTTGTAAAAGCGCATCGCTGCGCCGACGGACTGGCCGGAATCATTCATGTAGGTCTGCGGCTTAAACGCGAGGAATTTTTCCTCGCCGATTTCGCCTTCACGGATAAGGCCCTGGAACTTCTTCCGTTCGGGGCCGAAGCGGTGGGCGTCGGCGATCGCGTCAACCGCCATGAAGCCGACATTGTGCCGGTGGCGCGCATATTTCTCGCCCGGATTGCCGAGGCCGACGATGAGCAGCATCGTGTCCGATCCCCTTGGCGTTCATCCTTCGAGGTGCGGCCCAGGCGAGCCGCTCCTCCGGTTGAACTGCCCTTTGATCCCGAAGATCGCGGCTCTTGCACCTGCCACAAAGGATGAGGCGGCCGACAAGAAGAGCCGTCCGTACGCTGACGTTACGCCTTCTTGCCGCCCTTGTCGGCGGACTTGGCCGCCGCGGGTTTCGCGCCGGCGTCCTTGCCGCCTGCTGCCGCGTCGGGGGCCTTCTGCGCCGTCGCCGGCACTTCGGTCGGGGTTGCAGCGGCTTCCTCGTTTTCTTCCGAGCGCAGCGCCGACGGCGCGGCGATCGTCGCGACCGTGAAGTCGCGGTCGGCGATCACCGGCGTCACGCCCTCAGGGAGTTTGATCGCCGAAATATGGATGGTGTCGCCGATGTCGAGACCGGTGAGATCCGCTTCGAGATATTCCGGGATCGCGGTCGCCGGGGCATAGACTTCAACGTCGTGGCGAACGACGTTGAGAACGCCGCCGCGTTTGATGCCGGGCGAGGCTTCGTGATTGAGGAATCGCACCTGCACGGCGACGTCGATGCGGGTGTTTTCATCGACGCGCATCAGATCGACATGGATCGGAAGGTCGCGGACGGGATCGACCTGCACTTCGCGCGCGATCACCGGCTGCAAATAGTCCTGACCCGGAACGTCGATCTTGGCGAGATGCGAGCGCATGCGACCGGCGGCATAGGCCTCGCGCACTTCTTTCTGGCGAAGCCGGATCGAAACGGGGCCCTTGTCGCCGCCGTAAAGGATGCCGGGGACAAAGCCGTTCCGGCGCGCGTCGCGCGCGCCGCCGGTGCCGGTGCGCGTCCGCACTTCACAGAAGAAAACATCGGTCTCGGCCATGGCGGCGCCCTTTTGCAAAAAGGCCGCTGTCGGGGGGAGGCTTCGAGCCCCGGCGCGGCGCAGTCGGTCCCTTGAATGGAGGCGGGTCTATAGAGGAAGGCCAAAAGGGTGGCAAGCGCGCGAAAAGGCGCTTTTTCGGGCTTATTTCTCCCGGTCCAGCCAGGCGCTGTCGAGGAAGGCGCGATAGAGCGCCTCGAGGCGCGGCTCGCCTGCAAGGGCGTCGAGATTGGCCCTGACCGTCGCCGCGTCGCGCCGGGCGACAGGACCGGTGAGCGAGGCTAGGGGGCTTTCCCGGAAACGGGCGACGACGCTTTCAAGATAAGCGCCCATGATGTCGCCGGCGTTGGGCCCGAGCCGCCCGGCGAAGGCCGCCGCCGTCTCGTTCCAGAGATGCGCCGCGAAATTCCCCGAGACGACCGCGAGCGCATGATAAAATGCGCGGTCTTCGTCGCGGACGACAAATTCCGGATTGCGCGCGCCCGGCAGAAGGTCGGCGAAGGGGATGGCGCCCGGTTCGCGCGCGATGGCGATCCGGCCGAAATCGGCCGGGTCTAGCGGCGCGGACGGGAAGGAAAAGAGCGGGTGATAGCCGGGCAGGCCCGGAAGAACCCGCGCGCCTGAAAAATGGAACGCGCGCCTTTGCTCCAGCGCCCCTCGCCAGCGATCGAGCCACGCGCCAAGAGCGTCATCGGGAATCGCCGCCGCGACAAGATCCGCGCGCGCGACCAGCGCTTCGGCCGCGTCATGGCGCGAAAGAAGCGCCGCTTCCGCGCCGAGGCTCTGCGCAAAAGCGCAAAAACTCCTGCCGACGCGGCCCGGACCGAAGATGACAATGCGCATAAAATACGACCGAAAATTTGCAGCGCCTCGCTCAAGGGTTGTTCTTGCGAAGCCGTTCTCCGTCTCCTATATAGCGCGCCGTGACCAGATAAATTGGGCCGAATTCGACAACGCCTAGCCTAGCAAGGACCGTGCTTTCCACCCGCACAATGCGTCCCGGCCTAAGCCTCGCTTTCTGAATTGCCTCCCGATTGGACGGTCGCTACCCGGCAAGCGCGATGGTCGCGCCTGCCGTTCAAGACCGCCGGTCAGGGCCAGCCAGCCCGGACCTTTAGATCAGGAGATCAGACAATGGCGACAGGCACCGTGAAATGGTTCAACGCGACCAAAGGCTTCGGCTTCATCCAGCCGGATGACGGCGGCAAGGACGTGTTCGTGCACGTGACGGCCGTTCAGAAAGCCGGCCTCACCGGCCTCAACGAAGGCCAGAAGGTCTCGTTCGAGCTCGCGTCGGACCGCGGCAAGACCTCGGCGGCGAACCTCAAGGTCACGCGCTAACGGTTTCGCCCGAAAGGGCAGACGGAACGCCCCGCCGGAAACGGCGGGGCGTTTTGCGTTATGAAGCGGCGCGCGGTACACGGCCTTGGCGGGCAGGGCTGCACATGGCGAAACCGGGATCGAAACAAAACGGCCGGGCCGATCCGAGGCAGGGGCGCGAGCTTGCCGGCGGCTACATCGCCAGCGCGCTGATATTTGGCGCTGTGACGGCGCTGTGGACCTTTATCGTCCGCGACGATCCCTATTACCGCCTGACCGATCTTTTCGGCGCGCGCGTTCCGGCGATGCTGATCGCCTATCTCGCCCTGATGCCGCTCGCCGGCTTCGTCATCGGACGCTGGCGCTATGACCGCGGCAGGGGCGGCATCGCCCGGTTCGCCGCCAAGCTTGGCGCGCGGGCGCTGCACTTCACCTATGCCCACTCGCTGATCGTGCTCTTCACCGCGGCGATGCTGGCGGAGACCTGGCTTGGACTTCAACTCGACGATCAGGTGAAGAAATTCGACGACCGGATGTTCGACTTTGCGGCGCGCTTCGCGCCGTGGCTGGCGGCGTATCTGACCGGCTACAATTTCGGGCGGGCGACGGTCGCCGGATTGATCGCCGAGCCTGCGCCCCTGCGCGGGTCAGACAGGGCGGTTTTCATCGAAGCTCCGGCCGCCGAAGAAGCGCCGGAAGCCGCGCCGAAATCTCCCTTGCGCGCCGCCGAGCCGGCATTCCCTGATGAACCGCCGGCGCGCGAGGCCAAAACGCCGCGCCCGCGTCAGACGGCGTCAGGCCTTGCAATCGCCGCCTCGGACGAAATCGATGAACCGGGATTTCTGCCGCCGCAAAATCTCGACCGGTTAAGGCCGGCGTTCAACCGGCTGCGCTAGGGGCCGGCTTCGTCCGCAGAATTTTGTCCAGCTTTTTGCCCTTCGCGAGCTCGTCGATCAGCTTGTCCATGGTGCGGATCTCGCGCATCAGCGGTTCTTCGATATCCTCGACGCGAATGCCGCAGACGACGCCGCGAATAAGGGACCGCAACGGATTGAGCCGGGGCGCCTTCGCGAAAAACTCTTCAAGAGACATTTGGCTCTTCAAGACCGCATCAAGCGCCTTGCCGCGATAGCCGGTCAGCCAGCCGATAACCTCGTCGACTTCCGCCTTTGTCCGGCCCTTCTTCTCGGCCTTCGCCACATAGAGCGGATAGACGCTCGCGAAAACGATCCGATAGACCCTGTCATTTTTCATCGATGACCTTTCGAAAAGCTAAGCGGCGCCTTCCTTTTCAATGCGCGCGATCAGCGCGTCGACGCCGGACTGCGCGACGAAGGCCGAAAACTCCTCGCGCTTGACGAGCATGATCGAGACGCCGGAGACGATGATGTCGACGGCTTTCCTCTCGCCGGACTTCAGCGCGCGAACGCGCCAGTCGACGTTGATGGGCGCGCCGTCCTTGCGGTTGAACCTTGTACGGACGATCACGTCGCGCCCGAGCGTCTTGGCGTCGACCACTTCAAGCGGACGCCCGACGATCTGCGCGAACTGGTCCGCATAGAGCTTAGTGAGGTAGGGCGGGAACGCCGCGTCGTAGCGCGCGAGCTGTTCCGGGGTCATGGATTTGCGCGTTTCGCCGATCATGAACTTGCCGATGACGTCGAGCGCGAGGCCGTCGCCGAGGACCTTCTGGAACTCCGCGAGCTGCTCGGACTTCGGCTTTTCGGAGGTGAGCGCGGCCGTGGCCTTCCCGGTCAGGTCCTTGGCGAAAGCGACGGCGGCCTCGACATCGGCGCTCGGCGCCGTCGCGGCGGGCGGCGTGCCTTGCCCGCTGGCGGGCACAGCGATAACGAAGATGGCGAGCCCGGCGAGGGCGACGGCGAGGCGATTCATCGATCAGTCTCTCCAGCGGCGAACGGGCGCGAAATAGGGGCCGATTGCGGCGATATTGAAGCGTCCCCCGGTGAACTCTTCGTGAGCGCCACCTTGAGCGAGCATTAACCTCAAGCCTTGCGCCTGAAAAGACGCATGGCGACAGGGAGCACGACAAGCATGCAAAGAAGCGTGAACCCGATCGCGATCGTCAGCAGCTCGCCCATGCTCGCCGTGCCGCGATGGCTCGACAGCATCAGGCTCCCGAACGAGGCGATCGTCGTCAGCGCGGCATAGAAGACCGCGCGGCGCGTCGCCCTGCTGTCCTCTCCGCCGGACTGGCGCGCGCGCAGGACAAGATGAATGCCGCTGTCGACGCCGATGCCGAGGAGAAGCGGCAGCACGATTACGTTGGCATAGTTGAACGGAATGTCGAAGACGACGCCCGCCGCAATCGTCAGCACGGCGGCGAGCGCGAGCGGGAACAGAATCAACAGAACGTCGTCGATCCGGCGCAATAGGACGATCAGGAACAGGGTGATCACGCCAAGCGCGATCAGGCTCGCCTCAATCATCGCGCGCGCGATCGTCTGGCCGGCTTTGAGGCTTTGCACCGCGCCGCCCGCGATGTCGGGAAACTCGGTTTCAACAGACTTCACGAAGGCGGAAAGCGCTTTCGGGTCGCGCGGATCCTTAGCCGGCAGTATGTCGACGCGCCATAGCCCTTCGCTCGACAGATATCGGCGCTTGAGGTTCGCGGGCAGCGAGTCGATATCGACATAATCGGCGCCCAGCTGATCGCGTAGCCTTGAGAGGAGCTGCGGCCAGTAGGCGAATATATTCTGCTCGATCGCACCGAAATTGGCGGGATTGTCGAGCGCGGCGCCGAGCGCGACGGCGAGGCGCCCGGCCGGGCTCGTCGCGTCATAGGCGCTTTCGAGCCGCGTCTTCAGCGCCTGTGCGCCCGTTTCAAACGGCGGCGCGGAGCTGATGTCCTCCGGCGCATCGAGCGCAAAGGCGAGGGCGCCGGCCGAATAGCTTATGATGTCGAGCTTTTCGTCCTGTTCTTCCGGAATGAAATTGAGGAGCGACCGCGTCGAGCGAACCGCTTCGAGGGTGCGCGCTTTTTCCGCGGTCGCTGCGGCGTCCGCTTCGCTCGCGACAAGGCGCGTAACGCGGTAAGGGGTCGTATCGGGATCATCGAACAGAAAATTGAAACCGACGACCGACGGCGCCTTAGGGTCTCGAAGGCTCATCGGATCGGCGTCGAAGCGCGCCTGCGGCAAGAGGAAAAGCGCTGCGGCGCCAAGCGCGACGGTCGCAACCGCAATGCCGGTCCTGGCGTACGCGAAGGGATCGCGTCCCGGGCGCTTTCTGGCCGGCGCCGAGGCTTTCACCCCGGCGACGCCAAGCGCAGCGGGAATAAAGGTGAGCGATATGATGAGCGCGATGAAGACGCCGGCGCCGGCGATGAGGCCCAATTGGGCGATGCCCTGAAAGTCGGTCGGGACGAAAGCGAGAAAGCCGAACGCTGTCGTTACGCAGGCGAGCGCAAGACCGCCGCCGACGTCGCGCGTCGCCGCCGCCATCGCCTCGGCGTCAGTCAATCCTTCGGCGCGGCGTTCCTGCACATGGAGGATGAGGTGCACGGCGTAATCGATGCCGAGCCCGACCATCAGAACCGTGAATGCGATCGAGACAAGATTGAGCTGCCCGATAACGGCCGCTGCAAACGCCGCCGTCAGGACGATCGAAACGACCAGGGCCGCGAGCGTCACAAGCGCCAGGGAGACCGAGCGGAAACAGAACAGGAGAAGGGCGCCGACGCTGAGGAACGAAATCAGAAAGGAAATCTCGATGCCGTTCGCGACGGAGGAAAGCTCGTCGGCGCGCAAAGCGGGGTCGCCGGTGAGATAGGCCTCAGTGCGCGGATTGCCGGATTTCAGTGTTTCGATATCGGCGCGTAGCGCCTCGAGCGCGGGCTTGGCGGGCTGTAGCCGCGTAAAATCGAGCTTCGGCGTCACCTGCACGGTGCGCATCGCCATGGCGTCGTCGGGGTTGTCCCCGGAAATTGCGCCCATCCAAGAAAAGGGCCGGGTCTCACCGCGGTTCGAAGCCTCAATGACGCCCGCAAGCTCGGCGTAGATTGACTGCAGCGTGTCGCGGCCGAGGTCCGAGCGTTCGGCGAGCGCGTCGTTCTCGGCGAGCGTTGCGACAAGCTGCCCGGCCGTCGGCGCCTTCACCAACGTTTCGATGAGGCCGGACGCCTTCGACAATTGCGTCAGGCGCGTTTCAAGGTCGTCCGTATCAAGATAAAGCAGGCCGTTCGTCCGAAAGAACGGATCGGCCGCCGCCGCGAAAGCGCCGTCGAAGGCCTCTCGGTTTTCGGCCGCGCGCGCGACGAGCGCTCCGGCGAAGGCGTCGGCCTCATCGACGGTCGGCGCGCGGATGACGACGGCGATGTCGGTCTTGATCTCAGGAAACGCTTCGCGCAGCGCTCCGGCGCGCACTTGAAAGTCGAGCGTTTCGTCGATCATCGCGCTCGTGTCGGTGTTGACCTTCAGATTGCCCGCCGCATACCAGCCCGCCGCTGCGGTGAGCGCAGCGACCAGAACCAGCACGAACCAGCCGGCGCGCCGCGACGCCCCGGTCAAGGCTGACAACGAGGTTGCGATGGAATTCAGCATGGTTGGAAAGGCGCGCCTTGGTCGTTCTTGACGCCGAAACTATAGGAAGGTTCGATTCCTGTCGGCAATGCGTCCGGGCGTCGGTTGCGTGCCGCTTGCTCCCCTCAAGGGCCAAGGCTAGGTCTAGCGCGCGATGGGCGGAAAGACTGATATATCAAAGGATTTGGCGTTCCTTGACGGGAGGCGCGGCGCAATGGCCGCGCGCCTCCGGCAGTGGTGCGCGATCAACACAGGCAGTCTCAATCTCACGGGACTTGCCGACATGCGCGCGGAACTCAAGGAAGCGTTCGCCGAGCTTGGCGCCGATGTCGAAGATGTGGCGTCCGCGCCCCAGGAAGTTGTGGCAGCGTCGGGCGAGACCAAGACGCGCATGCTCGGGTCCTGCCTTCGCCTTGTGAAGCGCCCGCAAGCCCCGGTGCGCGTGCTTCTCGCCGGCCATATGGATACGGTGTTCGCCGCCGATCATCCGTTTCAAGCGGATCGCCTTATCGACGCCCATACGCTGAACGCGCCGGGCGGCGCCGATATGAAGGGCGGCATCCTGGTGATGCTCGAGGCGTTGAAAGCCGTAGAAGCGTCCCGCTTCGCCGAGCGCATCGGCTACGAAGTCATCCTCAACGCCGATGAAGAGATCGGTTCGCCGGGCTCTGCCGCGATCCTTCATGACGCTGCAAGGCGCGCGCAGTTCGCGATGGTCTACGAGCCGGCGATGGCCGACGGCACGCTCGCCGGCGCCCGAAAAGGCAGCGGCAATTTTTCTGCGGTGTTTACAGGCCGCGCCGCGCATGCGGGCCGCGATCATGCGTCGGGCCGGAACGCAGTCGCGGAAGCGGCGCGCTTCGCGGCCGGGATTGACGCGCTCTCCGGCGCGCGGACGGGGCTCACCGTCAATGTCGCAAAGATCGACGGCGGCGGACCGAACAATGTCGTGCCGGACAACGCCATCGTGCGCTTCAACGCGCGCGTCGACCGGGCCGAAGACGCGGACTGGTTCCTGTCGGAGACCCGGCGGCGCCTCGCCGAAACGAATGCGCGCGACGGATTCCATGCCCATCTCCACGGATCCTTCGCGCGGCCCCCGAAGCCGATGACGCCGCAACTCGAAGCGTTCTTTCGCGCGCTGAAAGATTGCGGCGTCGAGCTTGGCCTCGATATCGGCTGGAAAGCGACGGGCGGAGTTTGCGACGGCAACAATATCGCGGCCGCCGGCGTTCCTGTCATCGACACGCTGGGTGCGCGCGGCGGCGCCATCCATAGCGCGGACGAATTCGTCAAGCTCGACAGCCTTGAGGAGCGCGCGAAACTGTCGGCGCTTTTGCTCCTCAGAATCGCCGCGGGCGACATCCCCAATCCCGGAGCCAAAGCCGCATGAGCGTCCCTTTCATCAGGCCCGTGCAGCTGAAGGATTTCGCCCAGCTGCGCGCCTTCGCCCGCGTCACCGGCGGCGGCATGACCAATCTTCCCGACGACGACGACGCGCTGCGCGAGCGCATTGATCGCGCCGTCGCCAGCTTTCAAAGCGGCGCGGTAAAGCCCGGCCCCGAAGTCTACATGACCGTGCTTGAAGAGGACGGAAAAATCCTCGGCACCGCCGGCGTCTTTTCCTCGATCGGCCTCAAAGAAGGCTTCATCAACTACAAGCTGATCGATGAGGTTCATTATTCGGAAGAACTCGGTCACCGGACGCGCCGCAGCGTGCTGATGCCCAGCCATGATTTCACCGAATGCGCCGAGGTCGGCATGCTGTTCGTCTCCCCGGAGGCGCGGCGCGGCGGCTGGGGCAAGCTGCTTGCGCGCTCGCGCTATCTCTTCATCGCGCAGAAGCCGGAAATTATCGCCGACCATATCTGCGCGGAACTCCGCGGCTGGCGCGGCCCGAACGGCGAGCAGCCTTTCTGGGAGTCCGTCGGCCGGCATTTCTTCGAAATGGATTTCGTCGACGCCGACCATCACAATGCGACGCATGGCAATCAGTTCATTCAGGACCTGATGCCGCGCCATCCGGTCTACACGGTGTTCCTGTCGCCGGAAGCGCGCGCCTGCATCGGCCGGCCGCATGACAGCGCCAGGGCGGCCTATGACATGCTGCTTGAGGAAGGCTTCGAGTGGGATCAGTATATCGACATTTTTGACGGCGGGCCGCTCGTCGACGCGAAAACGAACCAGATCCGCACGATCCGCGAGAGCCGCGTCAAGCGTCTCTTCGCGACAGGGGACGTGAAAGGCGGCGAGACCATGCTGATGGCGGCGGGCGCGGTTTCAACTTTCCGCTGCGTGCGCGAGAAAGCGCAGATCGACGGCGAAAGCCTCATCGTGTCAAATGAGACCGCGACGGCGCTGGGCGTCAAAACCGGCGACAGCGTGCGCTGCGTGGCGTGGTGATTTATGGACAAGCTTTTCATCAACGGCGAATGGCGGACAGGCGGCGGCGCCGGCGTCAAATCCTTCGATCCGTCTACCAATGATCAGGTCTTCGAGGCCGCGTCCGCGACCCGCCATGAAGTCGCCGACGCGGCCAGCGCGGCGCGCGCGGCCTTTCCGGGCTGGTCGCTGACGCCATTTGAAGAACGCGCAAAAATTCTGCGACGTTACAAGGAGATCATCGAGCGCGATGCAGAACAGCTGGCCCGTCTCATCTCGATCGAGACCGGCAAGCCGTTCTGGGAGACGAAAACCGAGAGCGCGACGGTCTCCGGCAAGGTCGATATCTCGATCCGCGCTTATGAGGAGCGCACCGGCAACCGCGAAACGGCGACAGGCGCCACCCGCGGGATGCTTCGGCACAAACCCCATGGCGTGATGGCGGTCCTCGGACCGTTCAATTTTCCGGCGCATCTCCCCAACGGTCACATCGTGCCGGCGCTCCTTGCCGGCAACACGGTCGTCTTCAAGCCGTCGGAGATGGCGCCCGGCCCCGGCGGCTTCATCGTCAGGGCGATGGAGGAGGCGGGCGTCCCAAAGGGCGTCGTCAATCTCGTCCATGGCGCGCGCGAGACGGGCGAGGCGCTGCTTGATGCGGAAGGGATCAATGGCGTCCTCTTCACCGGCGGCTACAAGACCGGCCTCCTCATCCACAAGAAATTCGCTGACCGGCTCGACGTCATCACGGCGCTGGAGCTCGGCGGCAACAATCCCCTGATCTGGTGGGATACGGACGATATCGACGCCGCCGCCTGGACGGTGGTGCAGTCGGCATTCCTGACCAGCGGCCAGCGCTGCACCTGCGCGCGCCGGCTCATCCTGCCCGATGACGAACGCGGCGACCGTGCGATCGAAAAACTCGGCGCGCTCGTCGATCGCCTCATCGTCGGCAAGCCGTTCGACGAACTGCAGCCCTTCATGGGCCCGGTCATCTCGCCGAAGGCGGCCGAAGCGCTGGAGCGCGCCTTCGACTATCGCGAGGGGCAGGGCGGAGAGGTCATCCGCATGCTGTCGGTGCAGGATGAGGGCGGGGCCTTCGTCTCGCCCGGCATCATTGACCTGACCCGCGCCGACGCGATCCCCGATGAGGAGCATTTCGGCCCGATGCTCGCCGTCTATCGCGTGAAAACTTTCGACGACGCCATAACGCGCGCCAATGCGACCGCGTTCGGACTGTCAGCCGGCGTTCTCACCGACGACGCGAAGAAATGGGAGAAGTTTCTCGCGCTCAGTCGCGCGGGCATCGTCAACTGGAACCGCCAGACGACCGGCGCCTCGTCGGCGGCCCCGTTCGGCGGCGTCGGCCATTCCGGCAATCACCGCCCGAGCGCCTATTACGCAGCGGATTATTGCGCCTATCCGGTGGCGTCGATGGAGGGGGAAGCGCTGCTAGCGTTGCCGGCGGGGCAGGTGGGGGTGCGGCTTTGACGCAAGCGCGCTAGGATTAACAGATGCATCCGGTTATCGCCGCCAAGCTCGACGATATCATCCGCCTCTGCCGCGAGCATGGGGTGAAGCGCCTTGAAATTTTCGGCTCGGCGGCGCGCGGGGACGACTTCGACCCGGAAACGAGCGATGCAGATTTTCTCGTTGAGTTTCATGAGTGGGCGCAAAAGCCCTGGATGGGCGAATTTCCTGAACTCGAAAACGCGCTGGCGGCTGCGCTCGGGCGCAAGGTCGATTTGATAAGCCTGGGCGCGCTTGAACAGATGCCGAACCGTTTCCGAAAGCGTTCGATCGAGCGCGACCGCGAGCTCTTCTATGCAGGATAAGCTGCTTGGATGGCTGGAAGATATTCGCCTCGCAGCCGACAATGTGATTCGATTTGCGGGCGATCTTGATCTGCCCGCCTATCTCGGTGACGACCTCAGGCGATCGGCGATAGAACGCCAACTCATCACGCTTGGTGAGGCCATGACGCAATTCGCCAAGGACTTTCCGGCTGAAGCGTCATCGATCCACGAGTGGCGCGAAGCGATCAGTTTCAGAAACATTTTGGTCCACCGATACCGAACGTTGGACCACGTATTGATCTACGGCATTATACGGAAAAAGCTTCCGCCCCTCCGTGATCAGGTCGCGAAGAAGATCGCGGAGATCGAAAACCTCCAATGACCCACCGCGAAATCAACTTCGACGGCCTCATCGGCCCGACGCATAATTACGCGGGGCTCTCCTTCGGCAATCTCGCTTCGCTAAAGAACAAGGGCGCCGCCTCGAACCCGCGCGCGGCGGTGCTGCAAGGATTGCAGAAGATGCGCGCCGTTCGGGCGCTCGGGCTCCGCCAAGGCTTCTTGCCGCCGCAGGACCGCCCGCACCTCAAAACGTTGCGCGCGCTTGGCTTTACGGGAACCGATCGCCAGATCATTGAGAAGGCGTCCGCGCATCCTGAAATTCTGGCGAACTGCTACGCCGCCTCAAGCATGTGGACGGCGAACGCCGGCACGGTCGCGCCCTCGCCGGACTCCGCCGACGGCAAGGTCCACGTCACGCCCGCCAATCTCGCGGCGAATTTTCATCGCGCGATCGAAGGGCCGACGACGGCGCGCGTGCTGAAACACATTTTCGCCGATGAGCGATTCTTCGTTCATCATCCGCTGTTGCCGGGCGCCATGCATTTCGGCGACGAAGGCGCGGCGAACCATGGCCGCCTCGCCGAGAGCCACGGGGCGAAGGGCGTGCATCTTTTCGTCTACGGCCTCGACGGCGACAAATTCCCGGCGCGCCAGAAAAAGCGCGCCAGCGAAGCGGTCGCGCGCAACCATCGCCTTGACCCGGCGAATACCGTGTTCCTGCAGCAATCGAAAGCCGCGCTCGACGCCGGCGCCTTTCACAACGACGTCGTCGGCGTCGCCAACGGAACGGCGCTGTTCCTGCACGAACAAAGCTTTGAAGACCGCGAGGGCGCCCACGCCGCCATCCGCAAGGCCGCACCCTACGTCGAGATCATCGAAGCGCCGAAAGGCGCCGTCAGCCTTGAAGACGCGATCGGCTCCTATCTCTTCAATTCGCAGCTTCTGTCGCTTCCCGGCGGCGAAATGGCGCTCGTCCTGCCGAAGGAGTCGGAGGAGAACGCGCGCGTCAAAGCCTTCATCGACGAGACGCTCGCAAGGAACACCCCCATCAACCGCGCGCTCTATCTCGACGTGCGCGAGTCGATGCGCAACGGCGGCGGCCCCGCCTGCCTCAGACTGCGCATTGTGCTGTCCGATGGCGAACTCGCCGCGACGAACCCGAACTTCATCCTCGACGACGCGCGCCTCGACGCGCTTGAGACCTGGGCGAGAAATCACTACCGCGACCGCCTGACGCCGGAGGACCTCCGCGATCCCGCCTTCATGGAAGAAGCGCTCGGCGCCCTCGACGCGCTGACGGCGCTGCTCGGGATGGGCCGGTTTTACGATTTTCAGCGGTAGGCGCTGAGCGCGCGACCGCTGTAATTGACCCGAAGCCCCGAGAGAGTCCCGGTATGGGAGACGCCCGATGATCGTTCAGACCAACGACTTCTCGCCGGCGGCGCTAGCGCGGTTCAGGGATCTGCAACGGCGATCCTTCGCCATCCTTGAAAACGCAGCCGCCAGTCTCGTGGTTGGTCAGACGGAAAAGGACGTTGCGCGCGACCTTGTCAGGAAATACCGGGAGGCCGGATTCACATCGTTCTTTCACCTTCCCGTAGTCCTTTTCGGCGACCGCACGGCGCTGCCCGGCGACTGGACGATCGGTCATTTCTTTCCGCGGGACCGGGCGCTCAAGGCGGGAGACAGCGTCATCATGGACGCCTCGCCGATCTGCGAAGGTTTTCTCGTCGATACTTCCTACTCGTTCTGCGCGGGCGATAACGTCGCGCATCGCGACATGATGGCGAAGCTCGCCGGCTTTCGCGCCGCCATTTGCGACGCCGTCAATGCGGGCCGGTCCTTCAAGGTGATCGCGGAGGAAGTGCTCTCGAAATTTGCGTCCTACGGGTATGAACCGGCGCACGCCAAGCATCCGGGCGCCGTGCTCGGTCACCGGGCTGTCAAATTCGCGCGGCTGCCGCTGCAATGGCGGATCAACGGCTTTGACGGCCTCGCGCTGACGTGGTTTCGCCTGAAGGACCGGTTCTCGCAAACGCCGCTCGGTCGACGGTCGCCGCTGTGGAACGATTCAGCGGCATCCGATCATGCGCCCCATGACGGGCTTTGGCTCGTCGAACCGCATGCGGGCAAGGATGGCGTCGGCGCTAAATGGGAAGAAATTCTCGTCATTGATCGCGGGAAGGCCTGGTGGCTTGATGACGAGCCTCCTCATGTCCGTCAGTGGGCCAGTATCGCTCAGGGCGGCGACTATCGGCCGCTCAGCTAGGGGGCCGGCGGCGAAAAATCTCTGTCAGCGCCGCGTCGGCCGATCCCCCAGCAAATACCGCGCGCCAGCTCCCTTCACGCGCGCGGCATCTTCCGGATTGTAGAGCGCGCACGCCTTCAGCGAGAGACAGCCGCAGCCGATGCAGTTCGTCAGCGTATCGCGCAGGCGTTCCATCGCGGCGATGCGCGCGTCAAGCAGCGGTCGCCAGCCGCGCGAGAGCTTTTCCCAGTCGGCCTTCGTGGGGGTACGTTTGTCGGGGAGGGAGGCGAGCGCGGCGCGGATGTCGTCGAGGGAGAGTCCGACGCTTTGCGCGGCGCGGATGAAGGCGACGCGGCGCAGCGCCGCCTTCGGATAATAGCGGCGGCCTCCGGCGCTGCGGGCGCTCGCGATGAGGCCCTCGGATTCGTAGAAACGCAGCGCGCTCGCGGCGAGACCGGCGCGTTTTGCAAGCTCGCCGATGGCGATGACTGGCGCCGCGCCGCTTACCCCCTCCCGCTTGCGGGAGAGGGTGGCGTGAAGCGCCGGGTGAGGGGGCGTAATCATGGGCGATAATCTCCCTTGCGGCCCCTCACCCCCGACCTCTCTCCCGCGAAGGGCGGGAGAGGGGGGAAGGAGATCCTTGACCTCTAGTTCACTTTAACTTGCATAAAGCGGGCATGCAAACGCTCCCCGGCCTTCTCCGCGCCCTTCCCCCTGGCCTTGCCGACACGGCGGCGCCTCCCGCCTTCTGGACAGACAGCCCGTTGTCGCAGGCGCCGGACGCTACGCTCGCGTCAGGCGTCGCGGCGGCGATCGCAGCGCCCAAGCGCGAGGCGAATTCGTCTTTCCTGACGCATGCGCCGCTTGAACTCGCCGCGCGGCTCGGCCTCCTGGCGATGATCGATCCGCCCGCGCGCGATCAGGCGCGCCGCCGCATGGCGGCGATCGCCGGCGACTATGCGCGGGCGGGCGACGAGGTGGAAACGCTGCCCGGAAAGTTTGCGAGCGATGACTTTGCGATCGCCTCCCTAAAACGCGCGATCCGCGACGGCGACGCGGAAGGCGCCGATGCCGCGCTGCTATCGCTCATCCCGCGCGTCTCCGCGTCGCGCTTGCGCGTGGCGCTGGCGGAAGACGTCCTGCCGATGCTCGGCGCCGCTGGGCATGCGCCGATCCTGCTCGCCGACCTGCCGCGTCTCGAAGGCCGCCTTGACCGCGCTGGCGCTTTGTTGCGCGCGCCGGTCGCGATGATCGCCAGAATTGCGGACGCGCGGCTCTGCTGGCACGAGACTGATCGTAGCGTCGCATTCGATGGCGACGCTGAAGCGGAACTTTTTGAGCGTCTTTCGGCGCCGCCGTTCGTGCATTCGTCTTCTGTCTACATCGCACCGACGATGCTCGCCGTCGAGGCGGGCGGTTTCGCTGCGCGGGTTCTTGGCGACGTGACGGCGTCTGTTTCGGCCGAGGCGGCGGCGCGCGCGATCCTGCGCATCGCCGCGCTGTCAATGCTGCAGGATGATCCGGCCACCGCGCCCTATGGCTGGACGCATGCGCTGACAATGCCGCTCGGGGTTTTCGGCTGCGCGGACGCGGTCAGCGACAGGCGCGCGCTCGTGCGCGTCGCCGCGACCTATGCGCTCGGCTTCCGCGCCACGCTCGGCAGGGCGGCGCTGACAGAGATGGCCCCGCAAAAACCGGCGAGCGACGCAATCGTCGACGTCGATCCGATCGCCGCCGCCGGCGCCGCCTATCACGCGGATCGGAGCCGGCTGCCGGAAATCAGGATGATGCTCGCGACGCGCGCGGCGACCCACCCGGACGCCCATCTCGTCAAATATACGCTCGCCTCATTCGAAGCGGCGCCGCGCGATCCCGGCGCGGCTCGGCTCTATCTCGCCGCAGCCGCCTATCTCGGCGCTTGGTGGGACGCGCATCCGGGCGAGAGTTTTGAGTAGCTGCCATAAACGACGAAAATCCAATATCTCTTCAGGTCACCCTCGGACTTGTTCCGAGGGTCCAAGTCACGCGGGCGGCAGCCCTTGCGACTTGGATCGCCGGAACAAGTCCGGCGATGACTACCTTTAGCGATATTGTTATTCGCCGGTTGCTCTACCGCGCCGACGCCTGCAGCGGGATCGCCGTCTTGCGCTCGACCTCGCGCAGGGTGAACGAGCTTTCGACCGTCGCGACCTTCGGCATGCGCAAGATCGTCTCGGAAAGAAAAACTTCGTAGGCGGACAAGGACGGAATGACGACGCGAATGAAATAGTCGAACTTCCCCGTCACGAGATAGCATTCCATCACTTCGGGGCGTTTTCTGATTTGCGCTTCAAATTCCCGCAGCGTCGCGTCGTCTTCGCGCTCCAGCTTGACGAGGATCAGCACGGTGACGTTGACGCCCAGAAGCTCGCGGTTGATCTCGGCGTGATAGCCCTTGATGATCCCGTCGGTCTCAAGACGCCGAAGGCGCCGCAGGCAGGGCGTCGGCGAAAGGCCGACCTTTTCGGCGAGGTCGGCGTTGGTCATGCGCGCATCGTCCTGCAAATGGCGCAGGATTTTGTAGTCGATCTGATCAAGCTTCATTGAAAGGCCGTTTCCATCGGGGGTTTTTGAAAATTCCGGGCTCGCGCCAGATTACGCCCCGTATTTAGCATTATCTGCTAAGTGTCAAGCGCCAGCGCGCCTGCTTTGGCCGGAAGCGCTGCGCGAGCTCGCCTAGTCTGCCGGCGTTCTCGGGAGGAACGCATGAAAGCGCAGGAAATCCCCGTCGAGGGGTGGCGGCAGATCGTCCATTTCGAAGAGGCCAGTTCCGGCCTCAACGCGATTATCGCCGTCCATGACGCGACGCTCGGGCCGGCCTGCGGCGGCTGCCGGATCCGGCCTTATGAGAATTTCGGCGCCGCGCTCGAAGACGTCAAACGCCTGTCGCGCGGCATGACCTACAAGAATGCGCTGGGCGGCATTCCGTTCGGCGGCGGCAAGGCGGTCATTATCGCCGACCCCAAGAAGGACAAGTCCGAGGCGATGTTGCGCGCCTTCGGCCGCGCGGTTGAAAGCCTCAACGGGCTTTACTACACGGCGGAAGATTCCGGCGTCACCGAGCATGATCTGGAAATCGTCCGTAAAGAGACAAAATTCGCGGCGGGCGTCGCCGCGGCCGGGCAGGGCGGCAATCCGTCCCCCTTCACCGCGCGCGGCGTTTATCGCGGCATCGAGGCGGCGGTTCGCTTCAGGCTAGGCCGCGAAAACCTCGCGGGCGTTCGGGTCTCGATCCTCGGCGTCGGCGCGGTCGGAATGGCGCTTGCCGAAATGCTGCATAAGGCCGGCGCGGCGCTTTGTGTCGCCGACGTGAACGAGGCCGCCGTCGCCGAGGCCGTCAGCCGCTTCGGCGCTGTCGCTGTCGCATCCGCGGACTGCGTCGGCGCCGAAGCTGATGTGTTCGCTCCTTGCGCGCTTGGCGGCGCGATCAGCGCTGCGACCATCGCGCAATTGCGCGCGCCGATCGTCGCTGGCGCCGCGAACAATCAGCTTGCAACGCCCGACATGGATCAGGCGCTGTTGGCCAAAGGCGTTCTCTACGCGCCGGACTACGTCATCAACGCCGCCGGCGTCATTTCGGTGGGGCTCGAAATTCTGAGGCAATGGGACGCTGATGAGTTGAACGCCCGGATCGACCGCATCGGCGAGACCTTGACCGCGATCTTCGAACGAGCGCGCCGCGAAGGCCGTCCGACCGGCGAGATCGCCGACCGCATGGCGATGGACGTCATCGCAAGGGCCAAGCGCGCGGCGTAAGCGATCGTTCCCAAGCGCCTGCGCAGCGAAGCCGGCTTCATCCAATCGGAGTGACGCCGGCGAAGGGATCGTCAAGCGTCGCGGCGGGCTCGGTGAACCAGCGCGGCCCGCTTTCGCTCATGTAGAAATGATCCTCGTGGCGAATGCCGAACTTTCCCGGCACGACGATCATCGGTTCGTTTGAGAAACACATGCCAATGTCGAGCGGGGTCTTGTCGCCGCGCACGAGATTGGGCGCTTCGTGAACATCAAGACCGATGCCGTGGCCGGTGCGATGGGGAAGGCCGGGCAGGGCGTAGCCCGGGCCGTAACCGCGCCGTTCCAACGACCGGCGCGCGGCGGCGTCGACGCTTTCGCATAAGGCGCCCCGGCGCGCGGCCTCGAAGGCGGCCGCTTGCGCTTCCTTTTCCGCTTCCCACGCCGCGCGGTAATCGGCGCCGGGTTCGCCGAAAAAATAACTGCGGGTGATGTCGGAATTATAGCCGCCGACGCGGCACCCGGTGTCGATGAGGACCGCGTCGCCATTGCGGAGCGCCCGGTCGGTCTCCGGACCGTGCGGGAGCGACGTATCGGCGCCGAAGGCGACGATGCAAAAAGTGTTGCCGCCATCGGCGCCAAGCGCGCGATGGGTCTCGTCGATGGAGCGCGCAACCTCTCTCGCCAGTACGCCTTCCCGCAATAGTCCGTGCGCGCGGCGCTGCGCCTCCAGCGTCAGGCGCTTGGCGTGACCCATCAGCGCGATTTCAGCGGGCGACTTCCGCGCCCGCAAGGGGCCGAATAGCGGCGCGGCGTCGACAAGGCGCGCATCGTCGATCTGCCGGCGAAGCGCGCGATACATGAATAGCGGCAGGTCCGGGTCAAGCGCGACGGCGCCCTTAGGCGCGAGGTTAGCGATGAGCCTATAAGGGCTCTCGTCTTCCTCCCAGGTCCGGATGTCGCCGGACAGGGTGACAAGGCCGGCGACCTTGTCGCGCTCAAAGCCCGGTGCGACGTAATCGATCCGCGTCATCGACACGAGAGCGCCGCAGAAACGTTCGGACGGATGCCAGTCGATTCCGGTGAAATAGCGCAAGCTCGTGGTCGAGCCGAGGAGAACGGCGCCAGCGCCGGCGCGGTCCATCGCGGCGCGCAAGGCCGCGACGCGCCGCACGCGCTCATCAGCCGCGATCAGCGGCGGTCGCTCAGCGCGCTGGCCATTCAACTGTGTCATGATCCGGATGCTGATGATTTGTTCGGGCGGGCGCGCCCGTGAAGACTTCGGGTAATTGCGGCAGCTTCCCAAACCACGCAAGGCGCGCCTCGACGCCGTCTTGCGTGACAGGCTTGATCGCCGCCGGATCGTCAAGGCTGCCGATCGTCACGTTAAGGTGCTTTGCCTTGATCGTCTCAAAGACCAGCGGCGTTCCGCACTCTGCGCAGAAGCCTCGCCTGACGGCGTCCGACGACTTGAAGTAAGCGGGCCGCCCGCGGGTCCATTCGACATCCGGCTTTTGCGCGTTGACGAGCGGCATGAAGAAATTGCCCGCCGCCTTCTGGCACATCCTGCAATGACAGATATGGGGATTTGTAAGCGGCCCGCTGACGCGGTAGCGCACCTTGCCGCACTGACACCCGCCGGAAAAACCTGTCGTCATTCCTCGCCCAGCAGCTTTCGGCTATAGGCGGCGACGAGCGTCATGTAAGGATTCACCTTGGTGAACAGCGGCTCGTCGCCCGGTTCCGCGACGTAGTTCTCATACATCTCGAAATGAAGATGTGTCGTCGTCGGCACCGGCGTCCCGTCCGATTTGAAAAAGTCGTTCGAGATCTTGCCGATGCGATCGCCCTTCATCACCTGCTGGCCTTCGCTGACCGCGAGTTCGCCCATATTGAGATGGAGATAATTGTAGAGCGTGCCGTCGTCCGTCTGCAGCGTCACCCAGTGTCGGCGCACGTCGATGACGCGCGCGTCCTCTACCGCGACGGCCCAGTGGACGTTTTTCACGCAAGCATGCGGGCGGATGTCGAGGCCTTCATGGCCGCCGCCGGGGCAGAGCGGCTGATTGCGGTCGCGTTTTTCGCAGAACGTGTCCTGCCAGGGATATTCGTAATTGCGCGCGTCGCATTGCGCGCCGTTCATCCCGTTCACCGCGCCCTGTCCGCCGCCGAAGCGGTAAACCTGGCTGTTGAGATAGACCGGATCCTCGGTCGGGAAGGCGATCGTCGTCCGGTAAACAGTTTCATCGGAGAATCCAGGTCCAGAATTCGGCAGGAGGTCGCCGACGGGAAGAAAGCTGAAAACGGCGCCGTCTGGATCCGTCAGGACCGGCGGCTCTTCAGGGTCGTCGACCGGTTCGTCATCCGGCAACGGCTCCTCATCGTCCGCAGGCGGAACGTCCTCATCGGCGACGGGGTCGTCTGCGGGCGGAATCGCCGCCCCGCCGTTTTTCCACCACCACCAGCCGAGGGCGGCGAGGATGAGAAGGATGAGGAGAAGGACGACCGCGCGGCCGCGCTGCGCGTCTTTGCGGTATGACATCATTCGCCTCCCGCTTCGGGGTTGAGCAGCATCAGGTTCGACGCGAGCCCGACGATGAAATCGTCCTCAAGGCAGCGCGCGTCGGTGTCGGGATCGTCGCACATCAGCGACAGAACATAACCGGCGCCGAACTTCGCGAAGGAAAGGTCGGTCGCGCTCTCGCTGCGGGTGATCAGGTAGGGGGAATCAACGCTCGCGAGCGTGCGCCGCTCGGCCCGCATCGTCGCGAATTTCGTCCGCGCGGCGCGCGCGTCGCCAAGCACGAGCTTTTTCTTCGCGCCCGACATGCGCATGGAAACGCCGTCGGCGACTTCGGCCGTCGCGGAATAGGAATCGCCCTGCGCATAGATCTTCAGCGTGGCGGAGACGCCGCCGCCCTCCGGCACAAGCAGCGGCACTTGCGCCTTGTTCACTTCGACCGCTCGCACGGATTTGAAGCGGTCGGCGGCGACGGCGCGCAGGCCGGCGGGCCGGGACGCGGCGCGGGTGACGGTTTGTTGCGCGGCGACGTCGCGTCGCGCGCTGATCGCAAGCTGCGTCTTCATTTCGGTCCAGTTGACGTCGCCTTCGACGACCTCGCTGGCCGGAACGCCGAGTTCCGGCGGGCGCTCGCGCGGAATAGTCGTTGCGCGTTCTTTCAACCGTGCGCGCAAGGTTTCGGCTTGCGCGTCATCGTCCTGCGCGAGCGCGCCGCCCGCGAGGCCGAGCGTGGCCGCGACAGTGACGAGAAGACTAATCGCTTTCATCATTACCCCCCTCACGCTGTCGCCAGCGACATTTGCGAAATGGTACCGCTTTGGGACTTCATGCGTCTATCTCGCGTCCAGCTTGAATTCGATGCGGCGGTTCTGCGCGAGGATGGCGGCGGTGTAGCCCGCCGCGATCGGCCATTCGGAGCCAAGACCTGTCGCCATCAGCCGTTTGGCAGGAACGCCGCGCGTCTTCAGATATTCGGCGACCGAAACCGCGCGCTTCGCCGACAGATCGAGGTTCGATGAGAAGCGCTGCGAACAGGCCGCGCCGAGCGGCACGGCGTCGGCGTGGCCCTCGACGCGTAAGACCCATTCGACGTCAGCGGGGATGTCGTCCTTAATGTCGAGGAGCACCGCCCCGATCTTGTCGAGTTCGAGCTTGCCAGCCTCGCTGACAGCGGCGGAGCAGGAGCCGAACAGAACATCGCTGCCGAGAACGAAGCGGTCGCCGACGACCTTGACGTCCGTGCGGCCGGCGAGCGCGGTCCGTAGCGCCTCGAAAAAGCGCGAGCGCACTTCCTGCAGCTCCTGCACCTTGCGCGCGAGCGCGGCGTTCAAACGCTGCGACAGATTTTCGATCTGTGCGTTCTGCTCCTTGTCCTTCGCTTCCGCCGCTTCAAGCGCCTCCTGAAGGCTCTGCAACTGGCGCCGCAGCGCCGCGAGTTGCGCGTTCAATGTTGCAATCTCTGATCGCTGGTCCTCGGTCAGCGCTTTTTCCGCCTGCAGTTCTTCAGCGCTCGCGGCGACAGCCGACTGCGCGGTGGCAAGGGCGGCGGTCGCGGCGGCAAGCGCAGCGTCCCTGTCGGCGATCGTCGTCTCCAGCGCGAGGATGCTCGCGGCGAGTTTGTCTTTCTCCGCCTGCGCCAGTCCGAGCTGTTCGGCGAGTTCGTTGATGCGCGCGGTCAACCGCGCAAGCTCGGAATCCTTCGTCGCCAATTCGTCTTTGACGAGCGTGAGTTTCGATCCGAGATAAAATTGCGCGACGACGAAAATCGACAGCACGAACATCAGGACGAGCAGGAGCGTCGACAGTCCGTCGACGAAACCCGGCCAGATATTGGCCTCCGATGTCCGGCGGCGGCGGGCCAAGGCGCTACTCCTTGCCCGTGCGGATGATCGAGCGGTTGAGCGCGCGGATCTCGTCTTTCAATTCCGCCATTTGCCCCGATTGGGCTTTGATCAGCGCTTCGGTGTTGGCGGCGAAAGCCGCTTCGAGCGCGGCCACCCCGTCTTCGTCGCCGCTGAGCGATGAGCGTGACCCCCCGCCCGAGGCGCGCGCCTCGGTCTGGCCGTTCAGCCAGTCTTCAAGATCGGTGTAAAACTGGCCGTGCGACTGACTGGCCTGCAAGTCGAGAAACCCGAGGACGAGCGATCCGGAGAGGCCGAACAGCGAGGATGAAAAAGCGACACCCATGCCCGAAAGGGGAGCGCGCAGATTGGAAATCAGCTGCGTGATCGCATCTTCCGCCGCGCCCCCTGACGCGGCGAGATCGCCGATGACGGCGGCGACGCCGTTGACCGTCGCGATGAGGCCCCAAAACGTGCCGAGCAATCCGAGAAACACCAGCAGGTTGGCGATATAGCGGCCGGTCTCGCGGCTTTCATCCATCCGTGTGCCGATGGAATCGAGAATCGCGCGCGTCGCCTCCGGCGTCAGCACCACGCGGCGCCCGTCGCGCTTCTGATTTTCCGGTTCGTCAGCATCCAGAAGAATGCGCGCCATGGTGCCGATCAGGATCGGCGCGCGGGGGAGGCGCGCGCGGTCCTGAAACGCTTCGGCCCAGCGGATCGCCGGCGACACGACGCCGGCGGCGCGCAAATAATAGATGATCCCGAAAAAGAGGACGAAAAGGATAAGGCCGTTGAGCGCGCGGTTGGCGTTAAAGGCGTCGACCAGCAGGGCCGACGGCTCGGGGCTCCAGGGAGAAAGGTAAAAAACTACTGCCGCTGCCGCCGTCAGGAACAGCAGCATATTGAGAATGTACCGGCCGGGTTCGACGAACCTCACCCTGCGCTCAATCGTGCGCGCCATACCCGCCCCTCTCTTTAACGCCCCGCGCGCCACCCTATCCCCGGTCAGCCCGATCGCCAAAGGCGCACCGACTGCGCGGCAATATTTTACGGTTTAATGACAGTCCGAAAACGCGTTCGGCGCACCCGGCGCGCTTCCGGAAAAAAATCTGCGCAACGGGTGCGCAAATCCCTTGACTGGCCGCGCGAATATGACAGTATCGTGACAGTTCGATAACAGATCGGTGACACGACCCCGTCAGGCTACGCCGCCGTTCGCCACCCATAAGGAGAGTGCCTCATGACCTTCGGTAAGACCCTTGTTTCGGCGGCCGCCGGCGTTGCGCTTCTGTTTGGCGTTTCGACCGCCAGCGACATCAAGCCCTGCCCGGACGATTATCCGGTCCGCGCGGCCGACTATGTTGAAAGCCGTCTCGATGACGCTCGCGGCGCCAAGGTTCAGGTGGTGAGCCAGCCCTATCGCGTCATCGCCGACATCGAAGGCTATGAAGGCCTGCCGGGTTGGGGCGTCGACGTGCGCGTGAAGTCGCGCCTCCCGGGCGGCAGCTATGGCGGCTACGTCCCTTATACGGTGATCTTCGTCGACGGCGAAGCCGTCGCGCTTGATGACGATGCGTCGGAACTGACGCGCGTCTAAGGGAAGCGTCCAGTAAAACGCCGCCCCGTCCCCCGGGGCGGCGTTTTGCATATTCGGCGCGCCATGCGCAGCGAATGCGCATCCGTAACAGCAACATCATCGAACCGTCACTCCGCTGTCAAACCGCGAGCGGACAAGGCGCGCGGGTAGCGACGCCTTCGCGTCCGCAGTTCGGTGGGGTCTTTCATGAGAATGGTTCGGACGGCGCTCGGCGCCGTTTCCGTCTTGGCGGTCATGGCGGCGCAGGCCGTCTTCGCGCTAGACGAAGAAGGCGACCGGTCGATCGACGAGATCGTCGTTTATGGCGACAACGTCTATCGGGATCGTGCGCCGAATATTAACCCGACGCTTTCTTATGATCTCCAGTTCTTTCAGCGTTTCGAACCGACGACGGTCGGCGAAGCGCTGAAGCGCGTGCCGGGCGTCGTCTTCACATCGGACGTCCTTGAATTCGACGCCGTTCAGCTCCGCGGCCTCGGCTCGCAGTTCACGCAGATCCTCATCAACGGCCGCAAAGTGCCAGGCCAATCGGGCAACGGGTCTTTCTTCGTCGATCGTATCCCGGCCGAACTCATTGAACGCATCGAAATCATCCGCGCGCCGTCCGCCGACGTTTCGGGCGAAGGCGTCGCCGGGACGCTCAACATCGTCTTGAAGGACGGCGCCGATCTCGACGGCGCGTTCGTCCGGCTCGGCGGCTCTTATTTCGACGGCGGCGACCGGTCGGGCCGCGGCTCGGCTGCGGCGGCGGTCGCGACCTCGGGCGAGACCTATGATTTCTGGATCGGCCTCGACGTGCAGCAGCGCCGCAACCCGAAGGAAAAAGTCACGAACTTTTTCGACTCCGATTTCGTTTTCGACGAGGAAACGGAGTTCCAGGACGACACGCGCAACGGCACGGATTATTCGATCAACAGCGCGCTGACGCTCGACGCCGGGCAGGGCGAGTTCGAATTGTCGGGCTTCTGGGTTCTAACGGACCGCAAGGAGAAGGAATTCACGACCGTTGCCGAAGGCCCCTTCGGCGCGCAGGACATCGTCGTCGTCGAAACGCAGCTTGAGGACATCAACCAGACGAGCTGGGGCGTGCAGGGGATCTTCACCCATCCGCTCGGCGCTGGCGAGATCGAAATCGACGCCGGCTACACGGTGTTCGACGAAGAGACGGACGAATTCACGACCGAACTCAATATCGAAGATGTGGAATTCGAGGAAGACAGCGCAAGCGTCGACCTCAAGGACACCGAAATCGCCGCGGGGATCGCCTATAAATTCCCGCTGTCGGGCGCGCTTGAAAACAAGACCGGCGTGCAGATCCGGCGCGGCAAGCGCGAAGGCTTCCAGTTCGGCGAATTCGTTGATGTCGAGGCGAGGGTCGACAGCTTCCGCTATTCGCCCTTCACGAAGTTCACTTTGTCGGCCTCGCCCTCGCTGACGCTCGAAGCGGGCGTCCGCTACGAGCGCTATTCGCGCGACGTGACGAGCGAGGACGGCTCCGACGAGACGAGCGAGGGCAAGGTCTTGCCGTCCTTCACCGCCCGCTGGGACGCGACCGGCAGCGACCGCTTCTACGCGTCTGTCGCGCGCACCATCCGCTATCCCGACTTCGATCTCGTCTCGCCGTTCGAAGAGGATGAAACGCCGGGCGATGAAGACATTCTCGTCGGCAATCCGGACCTCTTGCTCGAATCGGCGTGGGGGATCGATGTCGGCTATGAGCGCCGCCTTCCGGGCCGCGGCATCGCCGGGATCAACGTCTTCTATCGCGACGTCAGCGACCTCATCGAACTCGTTCCGGTCGCAGCCTTCGGGGCGGGCGCAGAATATTCGCCGCAAAACACTGGCGACGGCACGGCGTGGGGCGTCGAATTCGACCTGTCGACGCCGCTCGGCTTTATCGGCCTTCCCGAAACGGGCTTCTACGCCAACGCCGCTTACCTCGACAGCGAGACGACGGATTTCAACACAGGGATTGAGCGCAAATTCACCAACCAGCCGGATTTCGTCTACAACATCTCGCTTGTCCAGAACTTCCCGGCTCTCGGCTTCACGGCGGGCGCCTCTTATCAGAAGCGCGGCTCATCGATCGCCTTCGGCTTCGATGAGATTGTTGAGACGTCTTATGACGCCAATGTCGATGCGTTTATCGAAAAGCGCTTCGGCGACCGCATCGTTGCGCGCCTGACGGCGACAAACCTCCTCGACGCGGAAAAGCTCGAAGTGTTCGAGCTCTACGACGGCGACAGCGGCGCTGACTTCGCCGACGCCATCATCAACGGGGACATTGACGGCTTTGAGGTCGAACGCGAAGAATCAAGCCGCGTTTACTCGTTCACTGTTCGCCTCGCTTTCTAACGGCGTTCTTCGGGGCGGGCCCTCCCGCGCCCCGGCGGACTCGGCTGGACGGACCGCTGATCGCCCGGCGGTCCGTCCCTTTTCTTTGCAAAGGACTTCGTCTTGAAGCCAATTCTCCCGGTTCTGCCCGCCTTTCTGCTCGCGGCGTGTGCGATTGCGCCTTTCGATCCCTTGCCGGAAGCGGCTGCTTTTCGTGAGACTGCCGCCGTAGGCTCGCCAGACGACGCCGCCGACGATCCGGCGATCTGGATCGACCGCGCGGACAGCGCGAACAGCCTCATTCTGGGGACGGACAAGCAGGCCGGGCTTTATGTCTATGGCCTCGACGGCGCGGTTCGCGATTTCCTACCCGCCGGCGCGCTCAACAATATCGATCTCAGGCAGGGCGTGACGATCGGCGCCTTTGCCGGGGATATCGCCGCGGCGTCGAACCGCACCGACAACACCGTGACGCTTTTCACGATCGACGCCGGCAAGGTGATGAAGTCCGGCGCGTTTCCGTCGGCGATCGTTGAACCTTACGGCCTTTGCATGGGCGTGTCGGCCGGCGAGACCTTTGTCTTTGTCGCCTACAAGACGGGCGACCTAATCGCCTACCGCCTGACCGGCGCCGGCAGCGGCGCCGAGGCCGCGCGTTTGAAACTTTCAAGCCAGCTTGAAGGCTGCGTCCATGACGACGAGGCCGGCGTCCTCTTCATCGGGGAGGAAGGCCGCGGCGTCTGGAAGGCGCCGTTTGCAAAGGGCGCCTTCGGCCCCGTGGTCGCGGTCGATGCCGTAGGCGGGGCGAGCGGCGTCAGGGCCGACATTGAAGGCATGGCGATCTACCGGATCGACGAGACGCGCGGCTATCTCATCGTCTCGTCACAGGGCGATTACAGCTACGCCCTCTATGACCGCGCCGGCGACAACCGGTTCCTCGGCCGTTTCCGGATCGGCGACGGACCAGCCAGCGTCGATGGCGGCGTTGACGGCGCGCAGGAGACGGACGGCCTTGAGGCGACATCGGCGGCAATCGGCCCGGATTTCCCGGCGGGCCTCCTGGTCGTCCAGGACGGCTTCAACGACCCCAAGGGATCGAAACAGAACTTCAAACTGGTCGATTGGCGCGCCGTGAAAGCGGCGCTCAATCTGCCGGAATGAAGGGTTAATTCTCGCCGCCTCTTGCGCTGCAACAGAAATTCGGCGACAGGCCTGCCGCCCGCCGGGCTGCGCTACACGTTTGGCTGCGCCCCCCTAGACCCCGGGCCGAAAGACCGAATTCCGTTATGACCGCCCTTCGCAACATCGCCATCATCGCGCACGTCGACCACGGCAAGACGACCCTTGTCGATGCGCTGCTGCGCCAGTCCGGCACTGTGCGCGCCAATACTGAAATGGCCGAGCGCGCCATGGACTCGAACGACATCGAGCGCGAGCGCGGCATCACCATTCTTGCAAAGTGCACCAGCGTCCTCTGGGAAAAGGGCGAGACGCCGATCCGCGTCAACATCGTCGATACGCCGGGCCACGCCGATTTCGGCGGCGAGGTTGAGCGTATCCTGTCGATGGTTGACGGCTGTCTGCTCCTGATCGACGCCGCTGAAGGGCCGATGCCGCAGACGAAATTCGTGTTGTCGAAGGCGCTTGCGCTGGGGCTGCGCCCGATCGTCGTCCTTAACAAGGTCGACCGCCCGCAAGCCGATCCTGACGAAGCGCTCAATCTCGCTTTCGACCTCTTCGCCGCGCTCGGCGCCTCGAATGAGCAGCTCGACTTTCCGGTCGTCTACGCCTCGGGGCGCGACGGCTGGGCTTCGCACAAGCTCGACGGTTCGCGCGAGAATCTGACGCCGCTTTTCGAGACGATCATTTCGCATGTGCCGCCGCCAAAGCTCGAACCGGAGGCGGCCGCGCTTCCCTTCAGAATGCTGGCGACGACGCTCGAGGCCGATCCCTATCTCGGCCGCATCCTGACCGGGCGGGTCGTTTCGGGCGTTGCGCGGCCCGGCATGACGTTGAAGGCGCTGCGCGGCGAGGGGAACGAGGTCGAGCGCGTGCGCCTCACCAAGGTGCTCGCCTTTCGCGGCCTGAAGCGCCAGCCGGTCGACACCGCCGAACCGGGCGACATCGTCGCGCTCGCCGGTTTCGGCGACGCCTCGGTCGCCGACACGCTGTGCGCCATCGAGAACGACGCGGTCATTCCTGCGCAGCCGATCGACCCGCCGACCCTCGCCATCACGATTTCCGCCAATGATTCACCGCTTGCGGGCCGCGAAGGCGACAAGGTGCAAAGCCGCGTCATTCGCGACCGGCTGCTGCGGCAGGCAGAGGGCGATGTGGCGATTCGCGTCCGCGAAACCGAGGATCGCGACGCCATGGAAGTGGCCGGTCGCGGCGAGTTGCAGCTTGGCGTCCTCATCGAGAACATGCGCCGCGAAGGCTTTGAATTGTCCGTGTCGCGCCCGCGCGTCGTGACGCGCACGGACGAGAACGGCCAGTTGCTCGAACCGATCGAGGAAGTCTTCATCGACGTTGACGACGAATTCACCGGCGTCGTCATCGAGAAACTGACGCGGCGCAAATGCGAACTCGCCGAGATGAAGCCGTCGGGCGCCGGCAAGACGCGCATCATCATGCATGCGCCCGCGCGCGCGCTGATCGGCTATCACGGCGAATTCCTGACCGACACGCGCGGCACGGGCGTCATGAACCGCTCCTATCTGAAGCACGCGCCGCACAAGGGATCGATCGAAGGGCGCCGCAACGGCGTTCTCATCTCGACCGACAACGGCGTCTCGGTCGTCTACGCGCTCTGGTATATTCAGGAGCGCGGCTTTCTCTTCATCGGCGGCGGCGAGGCCGTCTATGAAGGCATGATCATCGGCGAAAACGCCAAGGATGACGATCTCGACGTCAATCCGCTGAAGGAAAAGAAGCTCACCAACATCCGCACCAAGGCCGCCGATGAAGCGATGCGCCTCGTGCCGCCGCGGCGCATGAGCCTCGAGCAGGCGATCGCCTATATCGGCGATGACGAGCTTGTCGAAGTCACGCCGAAGTCGGTGCGCCTCCGTAAGAAGGCGCTGGCGCCGCATCTTCGCAAGAAGCGCACGAAGGATTGACGCGAGGCGCCGCGCCTCGCCCGCCTGGCGGCAGGGCGCGATGACGGGCGGCCGGACTGCTGTTAAACCTTGACTTGGCGGCTGGGCGCCCGGCCATTACGGACGCACCTTCGACAGCGTCCGAGCCCTCGCGCCATGCCCGCTTTTCAGTCGTCGATTGACGTCAGGTCCGAGACCTTCGCGGCCAATCGCGCCCATCATCTGAAGCTCATCGACGAGTTTCGCGCCCTTGAGCGCCGGATCGTCGAAACCTCGGCGCGCGCGCGCGCGAAATTCGAAAAGCGCGGCGCGCTGCTGCCGCGCGACAGGCTCGCCTTGGTGCTCGATCGCGGGGCGCCGTTTCTCGAACTGTCGACCCTCTGCGGTTACAAAATGCATGACGACGACGGCGAGGCGAATATCGCCGGCGGCGGCGGCATTTGCGGCGTCGGCTTCATCGCCGGAACGCGCGTGCTCGTGTCGGCCTCGGACGCCGGCATCAAGGGCGGCGCGGCGACGCCGATGGGCGTCCACAAGGCGCTCCGCGCGCAGGAAATTGCGCTCAAACAGAAGCTTCCCTTCGTGCATCTAATTGAAAGCGCGGGCGCCAATCTCTTCCGTCAGGCGGAGATGTTCGTCGCCGGCGGGCAAACCTTCGCCAACATGGCGCGTCTCTCGGCGGCGGGCTTGCCGATTGTCGCGGTGGTGCACGGGTCATCGACCGCCGGCGGCGCCTATCAGACCGGCCTTTCGGACTACGTCGTCGTCGTCCGCGGCAAGTCGAAGATTTTTCTGGCCGGGCCGCCGCTCCTCAAAGCCGCGACCGGCGAGATCGCTACCGACGAAGCGCTCGGCGGGGCGGAGATGCATTATCATGTGTCCGGCACCGCTGAGTACATGGCGGAGAATGACGCCGACGGCATCCGCATCGCGCGCGAGATCGTCGCGAAGCTGCAGTGGAACAAAGCGGCGCAGGCGGCGCGTGCTTACCGCGAGCCTGACTACGATCCGGAAGAAATCCTCGGCGTCACGCCTGCCGACTACAAGACGCCCTATGACGTGCGGGAGAATATTGCGCGCATCGTCGATGGCTCGGACATTCTCGGCTTCAAGGACGGCTATGGCGCGGCGACCGTCTGTGCGCAGGCCGAGATCGCGGGCCACGCCGTCGGCATTATCTCGAATAACGGCCCCATCGACGCCGACGGCGCGGCGAAGGCGGCGCAATTCATCCAGCTGATGTGCCAGGCGGGAACGCCGGTCATCTTCCTGCAGAACACCACAGGCTATCTCGTCGGCACGGACGCGGAACAGCGCGGCATCGTCAAGCACGGGTCGAAGATGATCCAGGCGGTGACGAACATGACCGTGCCGAAGATTACGATGCATATCGGCGCCTCCTTCGGCGCCGGCAATTACGGCATGTGCGGGCGCGCGTTCGATCCCGCTTTCATCTTCGCCTGGCCGAACAACCGCGTCGCGGTGATGGGCGGGGAACAGGCGGCGAAGACGATGCGCATCGTCGGCGAGGAGGGCGCGCGTGCGCGCGGCGAAGAGCCAAACGCCGCCTATTTCGACGCCATGGCGAAGACGATCGTCGACAAATATGACGAGGAAAGCCGGGCGCTCTTCGCGACTGCGCGCCTGTGGGACGACGGTCTCGTCGATCCCCGCGACACGCGGAAAGTGCTGGCGTTCTGCCTCGACACCACGACCGAGGCGCGAATGCGCGTGACGCGGCCCAACATCTTCGGCGTGGCGAGGCTTTAAATGAGCGATCTTTTGATCGAGCGCCGCAAGTCCGCCGTCATGGCGACGTTCAATCGTCCGCAAGCAAAGAATGCGCTCAACGCCGAGATTATCGAGGGACTGTTCGCGCTGTGCGATGAACTTGCAACCGACGCGTCTGCGCGCGCGCTCGTGCTGCGCGGCGCCGGCGGCACGTTCTGCGCCGGCGGGGATATCAAGGAATTCGCAAGCCAGATGATGGCGCCGGACCCGGCAGCCGGCGAACGCGATCCCGTTGAAATTTCAAACCGCCGGTTCGGCGATTTGCTGTTGAAACTGGACGCGCTGCCGCAGGCGCTGGTTTCGGTCGTCGAGGGCGCGGCGTTCGGCGGCGCGATGGGCTTCATCGCTGTCTCGGATGTCGCAATCGCCGCGCCGGACGCGACGTTCTCGTTATCAGAAACGACGCTTGGTCTTGTGCCGGCGCAGATCGGGCCCTTTGTTGTTCGAAAGATCGGCCTTTTCAATGCGCGCCGGCTGGCGCTGACCGGCCAGCGTTTCGGCGCTGAGGAAGCGCTGCGAACGGGCTTCGTCGATCAGGTGGCGGCGGATGTCGATGAGGCGCTCATGGCGGCGCTTACCGCCATCGGCCGCTGCGAGCCTGCCGCCAATGCGGCGACGAAGCGCGTCTTCAACGCCGCCGCGCGCGAAATTTACCCGCACCAGCTGGATGCGGCCGCGCGCGAATTCGCGCGCTGCTTGCGCGGCGCCGGCAGGCGCGGCGCAGCGGCGTTCGCCGCGAAGCAAAAGCCGGACTGGGTAGAGTCTTTTCTGGGCGAGACGCGCGCATGACGGCGATCCGCAAAGTCCTCATCGCCAATCGCGGCGAGATCGCCGCCCGCATCATGCGCACCGCAAGGGCGCGCGGCGTCGCGACGGTCGCCGTGTTCTCCGACGCAGACACCGGCGCCTATCATGTCCGCTCGGCGGACGAGGCCGTTCATATCGGCCCCTCGGAAGCGGCGCAGAGCTATCTCAAAATCGACCGCATCCTCGACGCGGTGAAGAAATCCGGCGCCGACGCCGTTCATCCTGGTTATGGTTTCCTGTCCGAGCGCGCCGTGTTTGCGGATGCCTGCGCCGCGAACGGGATCATTTTCATCGGTCCGCCCGCGAGCGCCATAGCCGCGATGGGCGACAAGGCGGAATCAAAGCGCCGCATGATCGCTGCCGGCGTTCCCTGCATCCCCGGCTATCAGGACGAGGATCAGGCCGACGCGCGCCTGATGAAGGAAGCCGCGAGCATCGGTTTCCCGGTGATGCTGAAAGCTTCGGCCGGCGGCGGCGGGCGCGGCCAGCGCGTTGTGACGCGCAGCGAGGAACTCGCCGAAGCAATTGTATCGGCGCGGCGCGAATCGGAAAGCGCCTTCGGCGACGGGCGTCTCATCGTCGAAAAGGCGATTATCGGCGGGCGCCATGTCGAGATTCAGGTGATGGCGGACGCGCATGGGAGCGTCCTTTATCTCGGCGAGCGCGACTGCTCGCTGCAGCGCCGCCGCCAGAAGGTGATCGAGGAGGCGCCGTCCCCGGTCATCACGCCCGACATGCGCCGGCGCATGGGCGAGGCGGCGGCGGAAGCCGCGCGCGCCGTCGGTTATCAGAATGCTGGGACGGTCGAGTTCCTCTACGATCCGAAGGCGCAGGAATTCTATTTCCTCGAAATGAACACTCGCCTGCAGGTCGAGCATCCCGTGACGGAGATGGTGACCGGCCTCGATATCGTTTCGCTGCAGTTCGATGTCGCGGAAGGGAAGAAACTCCCGCTGGCGCAATCCGACGTGCGTCTTAACGGCCACGCCGTCGAAGCTCGACTCTACGCCGAAGATCCGGCGAAGAATTTCCTGCCGCAGACAGGGCGCATCACGCGGTTCGATCCGCCGCCTGGCGTGCGCGTCGATCAAGGGGTCGAGACCGGCGACGAGGTCTCCGCCTTCTACGATCCCATGATCGCCAAGGTGATCGCACATGCCCCAACGCGCGAGGAAGCTTGCGCCAAACTCGCCTCGGCGCTCGATCGCATGACACTGCTCGGCCTCACGGCGAATGCGCCGTTTCTCGCAGCGCTGTTGCGCGACGGGACCTTCCTCGAAGGCGGCGCCGATATCGGTCACATCGAACGCAATCTCGACGCAATCAACGCCGCGGCGTCGTTGCCGGTGGAACCCGTCGATATAGCGCTCGCCGCCGCCGCGCTTCTCGACCGGCCGTTCGGCGCGCTTCATACAGGATGGAACTCGCGCGGCGAGTCTTCGTTCCCTATCAAGCTGCAGCACGGCGAGGAGGCCCTCGCCGCGCAAATCAGCGTCGGGCGCAATCGAATTGCGGCCAGGACCGCAAGCGGCGAGGCTGCGATTGAAATCGTCGATCTGACCGCCGAAACAATTGTGTATCGCGATGGCGCGGCGCGGCTCTCCGCGACGGTCGCGCGCGCGGGCGATGTCGTCGACCTCCAGCGCGGATCCCACGCGCGCCGCTTTGTCGATAGGACCTTCGCCCCGGCGGCGGAAGCGGGCGTCGGCGCCGACATCGTCAAGGCGCCGATGGCAGGGGCCGTCACCTCTGTTTCGGTTAGGCCCGGCGATACCGTCGTCAAAGGCCAGACGGTTGCGACGATCGAGGCGATGAAGATGGAGCACCAGCTGAAAGCCCCGCGCGACGGCGTCGTCGCCGAAGTGCTGGCGAAAGCGGGCGACCAAGTCGCGATCCGCGCGAAGATCGTCGCGTTAAGACCGGAGGGTTCGTCATGACGAACAAGGAAATCCTCCAGCGCGCTTTTGAAGGAACGGCCAAAGGCGACGGCCGCGCCTTTGTGGACACTTTCGCCGACGACGTCCGTTGGTCGATCATCGGCTCGACGTCATGGTCAAGAACTTTTGCCGGCAAAGCGGCGGTCATCGCCTCGCTGTTGCGCCCGCTTGCGGCGGAGTTCAGCGGCCCCAATCTCGTTTCCGCCGAGCGCATCATCGGCGAAGGCGATATCGTCGTCGTCGAGGCGAGCAATCATTCCGTCACCAGGTCCGGCGCCGCCTATCCCAACCGCTATTGTTTCATCTTTGTCTTCAAGGCGGGAAAGGTCGCGGAGATCACGGAATATTGCGACACCGATCTTGTTGCGCGCGTTCTCTCTCCTCTCCCGTCGATCCCGACAGCCTGAGCCGCCACAAGGAGCCCGCATTATGTCCGACACAGTCATTATTACCTGCGCGCTGACGGGCGTATTGACCAATCCGAAGCAGCATCCCGTGCCGGTGACGCCGGAAGAAATGGCGGCGGAGGCGCGGCGCGCCTATGACGCGGGCGCCTCCATCATGCACGTCCATTATCGCGACCAGCGCGAAGGGATGGGGCATTTGCCGACGTGGGATTCCAAAATATGCACCGAGATCAATGAAGCGATCCGCGCCGCTTGCCCCGGCGTCATCATCAACATGACGACCGGCGTCGTCGGGTCCGAGTACCAGCACGTCCTCGACTATCTGCGCGCCTGCCGCCCCGAGATGGCGGCCTGCAACGCGGGCACGCTCAACTATCTCAAGACGAAAAGCGACGGCTCCTGGGCGTGGCCGCCGATGACCTTCGACAATCCGGTGTCGAAGGTGACGGATTTCATCAAGGTCATGAAGGAGATCGGTACGCTGCCCGAATTCGAATGTTTCGACATCGGCATCGTGCGCGCGGTCGGGCTCTATATGGAGAACGGCATGACCGACCACGCCGACTATAATTTCGTGATGGGCGTTGCTTCCGGCATGCCGGCCGATCCGGACCTTGTGCCGCTCCTCATCAGATACAAGAAGCCGGGTTGCCCCTGGCAGGCGACCGTGATCGGTCGCGAAGACGTGTGGCCGGTGCATGAGCGCGTCGCCGCGCTCGGCGGCAATCTCCGCACGGGGCTTGAGGACTGTTTTTACCTGCCGGACGGCGCGAAGGCGAAATCGAACGGCGAGATGATCGCCGCGCTCGCCAGCGTCGCGCGGCGCGCCGGCCGCCCCGTCGCCTCGCCGGCGGAAGCGCGCGCGATGATGGGCCTTGCCGCCTGACGCTTTCCCGCCCGCCGGCCGGCTGCTACGATTGCGCCATGGCGGTGTCGCAGTCCTTCATCGATCAGGCCGAAGAGCTTTTTCACCCCTTCGGCGCCATCCGCGTGCGCAAGATGTTCGGCGGCGCAGGGCTCTATTGCGACGATCTCTTCTTCGCGATCATGGCTGACGGCGCGATCTATTTCAAAGCCGACGACGAAACGCGAAAAGTTTTCGTGGGGCGCGGCCTGTCGCCCTTCACGTTTGAAATGAAGGACGGCGCGTCGGCGTCGATGTCCTATTACAGCGCGCCGGAAGAAATCTTCGACGATGAGGATGAGTTACGCCATTGGACGACGCTAGCGCTCGACGCGGCACGGCGGGCGGCGAAGTTCAAGAAGAAGCCGGGGAAGCGGAAAGCTTGATAGCCCGCAACGACTAAGTCGCAAGGGGGAAAAAGCGATGCGGCAGACGGCAGATCCTTTCTTGAAAACAAGCCGAATTGGAATGTTTTCAATCGCTTGTTCCCTTGGATTGATCCCTGTTGCCGTGATTTTCGGTGAAACCCAATTTTTTGCTTTAGTCGCGCTAAATTTCGTTCTTTTTAATGGCACTTGGATCCTGAACTACTTTCAGAACCGGCCGCTGCGATTCAGCGATGCGGCCAAGGGCGCGAGGCTGCCGCTTCTAGTGTTTGCGGTTTGCGGAAATGTCGGCTGGATATATCTAGAGAAAACGGGTCGGCTGAGTTTCGCCGTTTGATGGTTGCACGCTAACCCACCCCAAAACTCTTCACCAAGCTTCCCGCCACCAATCGCCAGCCGTCGACGAGCACGAAGAAGATCAGCTTGAACGGCAGCGAAATGACGATCGGCGGCAGCATCAGCATCCCCATCGCCATCAGGATCGACGAGATCACCATGTCGATGATGAGGAAGGGGATGAAGATCATGAAGCCGATTTCAAAGGCTCGCCGGAGCTCCGAAATCATGAAGGCCGGCGTCACGATGTGAAGTGGCGCGGTCTCCGGCGTTTCCGGCGCGACTTGGGCGAGGTCGAAGAAGAGCGCGAGGTCCTTTTCGCGCGTTTGCGCCAGCATGAAGGTCTTCACCGGCGCGATGGCGGCGGGCAGCGCCGTCTCCATCGGCATTTCGTCCTTCATCATCGGTTGAATGCCGGCGCGCCAAGCTTCCTCGAAGGTCGGCGCCATGACAAAGGCGGTCAGAAACAAGGCGAGTGATATGATGACAGGGTTCGGCGGCGAGGCCTGAACGCCGATCGCGGTTCTTAGGAGCGACAACACCACGACGATCCGGATGAACGACGTCATCATGATGAGGATCGACGGCGCAAGGCTCAAAATCGTCGTCAACAGGACGATCTGGATCAGGCGCGAGGAAAACCCGCCGCCGTCGCCAAGGTCGATCGTCACGCTCTGCGCCAGGGCAGGGAGCGGCAGCAGGACAAACAGAACGGCAATAATCGCGGCAAGCCGCGTGCGCGCGCTCATAGGCCGCCGACGGCGCGCAGCTTGACGGCGCTGTCGTCGCTGCGCGGCGCAAAGCGGTCGATTAACGCCGCGACGGCCGCGGGCTGCTCGGCGGCGGCCGCCGCGGGAATATCGCGATCGACGACGGTGACGGACGCGCCGTCGAGAACGATGAGATGTTCGCGCCCGTCGCAACGAAGGATCGCCGCCCGGCGCTTCTGATCGAAGGCGAGCGTTTCGACGAGCTGAAGACGGCGCGCGCGTTGAAATCCGTTCGCGCCGGCAAGGCCCATGCGCTTGGCTGCGAGCGCGGCAAGGCCGATCATGCCGATGACGGCGATCAGCGAAAAGACAAGACGGGCGATGTCGAGAAGCGTCATGGCGCGGCCATTGGTGGAACCCGGCAAAAATTACCGGCCCGGCGCTTAAGGGCGAGTTAAGGTTAACCCTGCCTCACATAGAGCGCGTCCAGCGCGGAAAGGCTGAGCACCTCTCCACCGAAACTTTTCGTAAAGAATTCGAGATAGCGCGCGATCATGTCGAGATGGGCGTCGACCGCGGCCTTGTCGGGCCCATAAGCGTTGGCGCCCGGCGTCAGCGTCGTCGAATGGAGGCTGAAGGTAATGACGGGAACGCCCTCGCGCGCCAGATGATGGGTCAGCGCGACGAGTTCTTCATAGCGCGCCTGTTCGCAGCTGAGCCGGAACGGCGCCGTCAAGGCGCGCGGCAATGCGCGCCGCCGCGATCCGGGGAGGCCGGCCGCTCCCCGCTGCGGCAGGAACGTCCGTCCGCCGCGGATCGCGAGCGCGCCGCAGACCGGCGTCACAAAGACGGCGCCCGCCGCCGTATCGACCGTAAACGGATCATTGGAGACGGCGGAAAAATCCGGTCCCCCGCGAGCCGAGAAATCGAAGGAAGGGCAGGGGCTGAAATCATGGCGAAGGCCGGCGCCGGCGAGGTCTTCATAGGTTTCCGCGGCGACGCCGTACCGCCCGGCGCGATGCGCGCGCGCGCGGAAACCGAAGGCGCGCTCGAACGCCGACGCCAGCGCGTCAAGTTTTGCGCGGTGGACGGCGCGCGGCAGGTTCATCTGCCAGGAGAAATATTCGCCGGCGTGACCAAGGCTCGGCGGCGTCGCCCACTGGTGAAGGTGAAGGCCTAGGTCGGCGCGGCCGCTTTCCGTCTCGCTGCGAAACCAGGCGGCGAAATCGGGATCGTCGATCAGCGGATAAGTGACGAAGTGGAGCGGCTTCACGCCCTGCGCCGCGCAGACTGCCGACAAGCGGGCGAGACCTTCTGGACTTCCTGCGCGATGCGATGCGGGCGTGAAGACCGACCAGTCGAACTCTTCCTCAGCGTCCACGGTGAAAATCAGCGCAGGCTTTGCGCGCGCGGGCGTCGGCGTGCGCCGTATGGCGGCGTTTCGCCGGCGCGCATGCTTTTCTAAGATTTCCGCAAACATCGCATTGAGGCCGTCCGAAGTTTCATCCCAGGAATGCCGCTCGGCATAGGCCCGCGTCGCTGCGCGATCCGCGGCGCTGATGACGTCACGAAGGGCGGCCGCGGCGGCCTCGGATGTGCGCTTACCGAGCACGCGGCCGGCGGCGGCCTCGCGGATCACTTCGCGCGCGCCGCCCGCATCGGCGGCGACCGCCGGCGTCCCGCACGCCATCGCTTCGAGGAGAACATTCGGCCAGCCCTCGCGCGCCGACGCGAGAATGAGCGCATCGGCGGCGTTGTAAACGTCGATCAGCGCCTCATGTCGAAGCTGGCCCGTGAAGCGGACGCGCGCACCGACGCCGAGTTTTTCGGCCTGAGATTTCAACGCTCCGAGTTCCGGTCCCTCGCCAGCAATAATCAGCGTCGCTTCGGGCAGAAGCGCCAGCGCGCCGATCGCAATGTCATGGCCTTTGCGCGGGATAAGACTGCCGACGGACGCAATGACGGCGCCGTCAACCTTGAGCGCGGCGCGCGCAGCGTCGCGATCGGCCCGGCGGAACATCGCGAGATCGACGCCATTCCTCAGCACCCGGATCTTTTCTGCGGGCGCCCCGAGCCTGACGAGATCGGTTTTCAACGCCTCCGCGACCGCGATGACGCCGTCGCACCGGAGGACCGCGTCCAGAATCATCCGCCGCTGGCGCGGAAACCCGGCGAGCTCGGTGACGTCGCTGCCGCGCGCGGTGAGGACGACGGGCTTGCCGAGGCGCCGGGCGGCGGCGACCGCCGCGACGCCGTCCGGATAGAGGTAATGGGCGTCGATGAGGTCGAAATCCCAGCCCTCGGCGAGAATCGCGCGCGCGTCCCGCTCGATGACGCGGGCGAGCGCGGCGGCGGCGTACGTCATGCCGACCTTGGGGGGAATTGCGTAGCGGGGATGGCGCACCTCGGCGCCGCGCCGGGTCTCCCGCTCGGGCGCTGCCGCAAAGCGCGCATAGGGACCGAAGATTGGGGCGGCGGACGGAAACCAGGGGACGGGCGCAATCACTTTCACATCAGCGCCGGTCCGCCGCCGGAAGAAGTCGAGACGGTTCTCCACGAAGACGCCGTGGGAGGGCGCCGCGGCGTTTGGGTAAAGTGTTGTTATTGTTAGAATTTTCATGGCGTATGAGAGGCGGATCGAAGTCTTTCCGGCGTTTCCTTCGTCCTCGATGCGGTAATAGCCTGAAACTCCTTCCAATTTGTCATTGTCGCTTAGGAGATTTTTCAGGAGGCCGATTGCTAGTCTTGAGGCTCGTCCCCGGTGATTGAATTGACGCAATTAGCACCACGCACAGTCGTCGCCAGCTTTGACGCCGCGCGCAACGAACGTCCGATGCCGCTCGCTTTGTGCTGGGCGGTCTGGATTACGGCGTCGGCGGGCCTTTGGGCGCTCGCGCTGAAGACGCTCGCCTGGCTTTTCTGACAGCAAGGCTCGCCCCTCTGGATAATTAAATTTGGCGGGTGTCCCGCGCGGCGCCTATCGGCCTCAACCCTCCCGCGTTAAGAAATCGTAAGGCATCTTTTTCGCAGCGATCGCGCTGGAGCGCTTCGCACCGACCCAAAACGGGTGCGGTGCGGCGCAAATCGGGACAGAGATGCTGGTTGACGGGCGTTTGGGGGAGTCACTCGCGTCATGAACGAATTCGCTTATGCGGCGGCGATCGGCTGCGCCGCCTGCGCCGGACTGGTCGTCGCGCCGCGTTTCGTTCGCCGCATCGGGCGAAGCCTTCTTGTCGCCTCCGCGGCGCCGGGCCTGAAATCAAACGGGCCGCGTTTCGGGCGCGTTGAGCCGTCTACCCTTTCCGAGCCGGACCTCGCCCGCGCCAATGCGCTGCGCGCGCCGGGACTGGCGCGCATGTCCAAGCGGGCCTTCGACATCCTCGCCGCGCTCGTTCTGATCGCAGCGTTTTCCTGGCTCCTGCTTCTGACGGCGTTTGCCATCCGCGTCGACAGCGCGGGCCCGGCGCTCTACCGCCAGCGCCGCGTCGGCAAGGACGGCAGGGAGTTCGACATCTACAAGTTTCGCTCGATGCGCGTTGACGCCGAGAAAGACGGCGCGCGCTGGGCCTCGACCGACGACGACCGCATCACCCGCGTCGGTCGCTTCATCAGGCGTACACGGATCGATGAAATCCCGCAGGCGTTCAATATTCTCAAAGGCGAAATGAGCTTTGTCGGGCCGCGCCCCGAACGGCCGGAGTTTGTAGCGATGCTCGAAAAGGAAATTCCCCGCTATCATGAGCGGCATCTCGTAAAGCCTGGCATCACCGGCTGGGCGCAGGTGCGCCACACCTACACGGCCTCCGTCGAAGGCGCGCGCGACAAGCTCTGTTACGACCTCTTCTACGTTAAGCATTTTTCACTGCTGCTCGACGTCCTGATCGTGATGATGACGGTCAGGGTCGCCGTGCTCGGCATTGGCAGCCGCTAAGGCCGCGTCTGCGGCGTGCGGCGGGCGTCTTGCAAGGCCTGTCCCGCAGCAGTCTCAAGGGTTGGCCCATGCGCGCGACCTTAAGGCTTTCGCTTCCCATTCGCGTCCTGGCGGCGGGGATGCTCGGGATCGCAGGCCTTGCTTTTGCAAACCGGCTGGAAAGCTTCCCGCGCGAGGCCGCGCCGGCGTCCGAGCCTGCGTTCCTCAGCCCGGCCGCCGCACGCGCGATCGGCGCCCGCTGGCGGCAGACGCGGCGACCTGAAGCGGGGCGCGACTACGCGCAGGCGCTCCTCGCCGCCGGAATGCCGGGCGACCTTCTGGATGCGGTCGCGACCGAGGGTCTTTTCGCCGACGATAGCGCCGCACGCGCGCTGTTCCGGGGCGAAGCGCTGTTGCGCCTTTATCGCTATGACGACGCAATCGAAGCGGTTTCAGCGCCGGCGCTGGCGGATAATCCGTATGCCGCTTTTATTCTTGTTCGCGCGCGCGCCGGCGCCGGCGGCGGCCTTGACCGGGAAGCGCTGGCGATCGCGACGCGGGGGCCGTCGGACCTCGCACGCGAGGCATGGCTCCAGCGCGCGCGCGTCGCGCTTGAGACCGGCGATTTTCCGGCGATGGACGCCAGCTTGAAGCGCGCCGCTGAAGCTGGCGCGAGCGAGGCGCGCCTCGAACCCTTCCGGATCGAGCGCGCCATCCGCTCGGGCGCGACGGTTGCGGCTTCCGAAGCGCTGGCGAAGCGCGCGAAAGAGCAAGCGGCGGCGACGGCGGCGCGCGGCGAGATCATTCCGGACATTGAGGGGATGCGCCTTGCCGCCATGCTGGCGCTGCGCGCCGGCGACGGCCGCGAGGGCGCGCGCCTCGTCGATCGCGCCGGTCTTGGCGTGCCTGGCGCGCGCGACGCGTCGCTCGCAGCCCTCGCCAAATGGATGGCCGGCGACCGCGCGCAGGCTGAAGCAATCTTGTCCGCGCATCTTCGAACGGCGCCGGGCGACTGGGTCGCGCGCGATCTCGCCGCTGCGCTCTCTTTCGATGCGGGCGACAACACAAAAGGCGCGGGCCATCTCGAACAACTGGCGGCAACCAATCCGCGTCTTGCCGCTTTTCGCCGAATGAATCGCGCGCTGGCGGAAGCCAATGCGGACCTTGCTTATTCCTCAATCGCCAGTCTGCCCGGAGAGGAGCCGCTTTACGGCGCCGCAGCGGCGCTTCTCGGCGAGGGCGTCGCCGTCGCGCGCCTTCCTGAGCCCGTCGCTGCGGACCACGCGCTCGCCGCAGTCATCTCTGCGACGGATGCGCGCTCGGCGCGCGCCGCTTCTGCAAAACTTCTCGGCCTTCGGCGTTCGCCGCTCGATTATGCCGCCGCCGGCGCGGCGCTAGCGCGCGCTGGTCTCGATATGGACGCAGCGGCGCTCGCTTTCGACGCCAGCCGGTCCGCGGAGCATTTTTACGCGCCCGTCGCGCTACGCGCGGTTATCCTTGAGAAGGCCGGCCGCGTTGGCGAAGCGCTCGCCAGCCTTGAAGCGTTCGTCGCGAAAAACGCTGGACACTTGGAAGCGAGCCTTGCGCGTGCGCGGCTGCTTCTGCGGCTCGAGGATATGAAGGCGGCGGCGTCCGCCTTCGCCGCCATCGATCCCATGGCTGTCTTCGCCGACGACCTGTCGGCGCTCGATTATGCGCGCGCCGCCGCGGCGCTTGGCGATCCCTGGCGCTCATCTATGCTGGCGGCGGCGTCCGCATCTCTTCCTCCCGGCGAACGGCTTGGCCGCGTCCTTGAGGCCGCCGGCGAGACCGCCGGCGCCGCTGAAGCCTATCGCGAAGCGCTCATCAATGATCCGGACGCCGCCGATCTGGCGCGCGCCTATCGCGAGGCGATGGCGCACCTCGGCCGCTCGGCCGACGCCGACGCGCTGATCGCGGCGATCGCCCGCCGCCGCGAGATTATGCCGGAACCAGCGCCGGCCCCCGATCAAGGCGGCGCCTGAAAATGCCAATTTGTAAGGTGGAAAGCGCCTTACGACGCCGGTGAAAAACGCCGCGCGGCATGGCAAAGAACTTGCTCAACCGGTATCCTGACGGCGATTCGCGGCCTTCGGGGCCGCTGGGGATCCTTCCCGACCATCGAAAGAGACGAGGACAGACGCATGATGATCCGCCATTTCGCCGTCGCGCTCGCGGCGCTTTTCGCCGCCAGCTGCGCGTCGCACGACATCCTTAATTCCGACCAGCTCGCCGCCTCCGCGCAATCTTCCGGATCCGTCGCGGCGCCGTCGCCCGAATATCTGATCGGCCCGCTCGATGCGCTTGAAGTCTTTGTCTGGCGCGCGCCGGAATTGTCGACGAAAATCACCGTGCGCCCGGACGGACGCATTTCGACGCCGCTCGTCGAAGACATGGTTGCGGCGGGCAAGACGCCGACACAGCTCGCCAAAGACCTTGAGCGCACGCTCAGCCAGTATGTGAAGTCGCCGCAGGTTTCGGTGATCGTCAGCAATTTCACCTCGACCTTTGACCAGCAGGTCCGCGTGCTCGGCCAGGCGCAAAAGCCGATCGCGCTTCCTTATCAGTCGGGCATGACGGTTCTCGACGTCATGGTCGCCGTCGGCGGCCTCACTGAATTTGCGGCCGGCAACAAAGCGGTGCTGATCCGCGGCAAGGGCGAGGACCGTCAGTCCTATCGCCTCCGCCTCGACAATCTTCTGCGCAAGGGAGACATCACGGCGAACGTGCCGGTGCTGCCGGGCGACGTCATCTTGATCCCGGAAAGCTTTTTCTAAGGATCGCTCCGGACGCCCGCTCGCGCCCATCGGGCGTCCGGACTTTGGTTGCGTAAAGGGCGCGCAGGTGTTTGGGGATGGTGCTGAAGTTTGAAATCGCGGACCTGCCGCCGCCGGTGATCCGGTACGGCGCGGGGCTCTGGCGGCGCCGGTGGATTGTCGCGACGGTCGCGGGGGCCGCCGCTTTGCTCGCCTGGTTCGGATTGTGGCTCATTCCCGACCAATATGCTTCCCGCGCGCAAGTCTATGTGCAGACCGAAACGGTGCTCGACCCGGTGATGACCGGCGTCACGGCGCGCCCGAATTACGAGCGCCGCGTCGAGGTGATGCGCCTGCAGTTGCTGACGCGTCCGAATGTCGAAGAAATCATTCTACGTTCCGGCCTGGATCGCGAGATCACGGCGAAAGACCCGCGCGAGAAAAGCGCGCAAATGGAGCGCATGATCGAATGGGTCGCCGGGCAGATCACGGTGACGAGCCCGCAGGAGCTCTATTTCGTCATCGACTACAAGAATTCCGACCCCTCGATCGCGCGCAACGTCGTCGAAGCGGCGCTCAATCTTCTGATCGAACAGGATCTCGGCGCCAGCCTCACCGAAAACGAGGCCGCCAAGAAACGTCTCGACGATGAAATCGCGGCCTTCGACGAGCGTCTGACGGCGAAGGAGCAGGAAATCGCCGCCTATCGCCGCCTTAACGCCGAGGAACTCGCTCTCGTGGAAGGCTCGGGTCGCAGCCGCGAATTGATGGAAGCCGAACTCTCGCGCGTCACCGACGAACTCGCGGTTGCGGAACGGCGCGTCGCGACGGCGCGCAGCCTGCTCAGCCAGACGGACTCGACGTCGTCCGGTTCGGAACTCGATCGCCTCCGCGTTGAGCTCGCCGCGCTCAGAAGTCAGTATAATGAGGATTATCCGGACGTCGCCGCCGTGAAAGCGCGCATCGCGCAGCTTGAGACGACGGGCGCGTCCCGGCTGCCGGACAACCCTGAATACAAGCGGCTCAGCGCCGAATTGCGCGGCGCGCAAGATATCGTCGCCGGGCTCGGCGATCGCCAGAAGCGCCTCAAAGCCGACCTTGAAGCGCTCACTTTCGCGATCGGGCAGGGGCCGCGCGTCGTCGCCGATCTCCAGCGCATCGAGCGCGACTATGAACAGACGCGCAAGAATTACGAAGAACTGCTCGAACGCCGCGACCGGCTTTCGATCACCGCCAATCTCGGCGCCGGCAGTCAGGGCGTCGAATACAAGATTTTTGAGCGTCCAGCGGTGTCGCTTGTGCCGAGCGCGCCGCCGCGTCTTGTGCTGATCGCACTGTCAACGCTCGCCGCGCTCGCCGCCGGCCTTGGCGCGGGCGTCTTTCTGACCTGGCTGCAGAAGACATTCACCCAAGGCGCCGAACTCCAGACGGCGTTCGGTCTTCCGGTGCTCGGCGCCCTCAGCGAGATTGGGTCGGATGTGGTCGTCGCCGAGCGCCAGCGCGACCGGCGCCGGCTCGCCATGGGCGCGGCCGTGTTCGCCGCGTTGCTATCCTTTTACGTTTACTGGGAAGTCTTCCGGCTTCCCGCCGTCGCGCCCGATGGCGCGCCGACTGCAAGCCTTGCGTCCGACTACGCCGAAAAGTTGCGCTAAGCGCGTGTGGAGCGTTTCAGAATGGGACTGATCGAACGGGCGATCGGCGCGACGGGCGCAGGCGAGGGATCTGGATCCCCGCCGCAGCCCTTCGCACGCCTTGACGGCGAACCGTTCGAGATCGACGCCGCGCGGCTGCGGCACCTTGGCGTCTATTCGCCGGGCGCGAGCGGCGGCCCGCAAGCCTATGAACTGCGCGCGATCAAGCGGCGGCTCCTGCGGCGCATTGGTTTTCTGCAGCGCGCCGGTCGCGATCCGCGCGCGCTGCGCAACGCCGGGCGCCAGCGCAACCTCATCCTTCTCACCTCGACCCGTCCCGGCGAGGGGAAATCCTTCGTCGCGATCAACCTCGCGATGAGCCTCGCGCTCGAAGAACGCATCCCCGTGTGCCTCGTCGACGGAGACACCGCCCGCCCGCGCCTCAGAAGTTATTTCGGCTTTTCCGAATCGCCCGGCCTCGTCGACCTCATCGAACAGCAGGATCGCGATCTCGCCTCGGTCAGCCGGAAGGCGACGGGCGCGCCGCTGAGTTTCGTCAGCGAAGGCGCGCGCGTGTCCAATCCGACCGAAATCTTCGGCTCGGCGGCCGCCAAACGCGCTTTTGCGCGCCTGTCGCTCAGCTATCCGGAAGGGATTGTTCTTGTCGACGCGCCGCCGGTGCTGGCGACGACGGAGACGGTCGCGCTTGCGCGTCTCGTTGATGAGGTCGTGTTCGTCGTCGAGGCTGATTCGACGCCGCAGCCGGCGATCGCCAGCGCGCTCGAAGAAATCATCGAGGTCAATCCGAACGTCAGCCTCGTTCTCAACCGCTGTCTGGCGCCCGCGGGCGGCTCATATTACAGCGCCTATGAGTATTATGAAAAAGGGCCTGCGGGCGGCGACGCCGCGCGCAAGGGCGCAGGGGATACAGCATGACCGACACCGCCCGCGATTTCTTCAAGCCGCTGCCGCGCCGCGCCAAAGCGGCGCTGCTTGCGACATCGGCCGCCGCCGCTGTCTTCGGCGCCGCCGCCGTTGCGCAAGAACAGGACACGGGGCCGCAAGCGCAGCTCCGGTTCCGCAATGACTATTTCGGCTACGGCCTCTCGGTCGGACCGCGCGCGACGTATACGGACAACATCAATCTCAGCTCCGACATCAACAAGGAGGACGAGGTCGCCGCGTCGTTCGCCGCGAACGGCAGCGCCATCTGGTCGACGAACCGCATCACCGCGATCATCGACGGCTCGCTCGACCTTTCCTATCTCGTCGATCAAAGCGACATTGTCGCCAGCCAGGATGTCGGGGCGGTGGGCACGATCACGCTCGCCGACAATCTGTTCTTCGTCGACGCCGCCGGCTCGACGTCGCGCCAGCTCGCCGGCGAGAACGCGCGGTTTTCCCGCAACATCAATTCGGGGCGTGCGCAGCGCGTCAACGTCCACAACGTCGCGCTCAGCCCATACCTCAACCGGCGCTTCGAGGACGGGTCCGCGGTCGAGCTGCGCTACCGTGTCAGCCAGGTGCTGATCGAAGACGATCCGAACGCATTCGGCACGAATTTTAACAACGACTCGCGCACGCAAGAAGCGATCGCCAGCTATCAGACCGGCGAACGGTTCGACCGCGTGCAGCTGGGGCTCACGGCCTACGGCAACAAGACGCGCGAATACGGATCCTCCGTGCTCGACGACTTTGACTTCGAACAGGCGACGGGCCTCGCCGAAGCGCAGTTTGCGCTCACCGAGCGCTTCGCGCTCTCCGGCGCGGTGGGCTATGACGAAGTCGACACGACCGCGCCGGCGCAGTTCATTCCCGCCGACCAGCTTTCGGGCTTCTTCTGGCGCGCCGGCTTCCGCGCGCGCCCGGGACGGCGCACCGACGTCCGCCTCGAATATGGCAGGCGTTATGACGACGACTTCATCGACGCCAATCTCAGCTACGCGCTCTCGAACCGCCTCAATTTTTCGGCGAGCGCCGGCCGGTCCTTCAGGACACGCGCGCAGGCGGTGACGACGCAATATGAAGCGCTGCAGCGGCGCACGCTCGATTTTGTCGAACGGCTTCGCGAAGGCGAAATCGGCGACGCCGAAGGCATCGTCGACGCGCTGACGCGCTCGAACCGCCAGCGTTTTTCCGCGCAGAATATCGGCTTCGGCGTTGCGAACGAGGCGAATGCGCGCCTCTCGGCGCTGCTCGGCGCGCGCTCGAGCGCCAATCTTTACGGCTTTTACAGCGACACCGATTTCAGCTTCCGGCAGATCACCACCTATGGCGGCGGCGTCGGCGCCACGCATCAGTTGTCGCGCCGCCTCAGCGCTTTCGGCGATCTCTTTTACCGCTATGTCAACAGCGACATCGACCTTGCGAGCTGTCTTTCCGATCCGCGCCTCTTCGGCCTCGACGTCAGTTTTCCGGGATTTGATCCGGCGATCGAATGCGGTCAGCTGATCGCGCAGAACGGCATCACCAACACGGTCGGCGGACGCGTCGGCGCATCCTACCGGCTTGCGCGCAACGCCTCAGTTTTCGGGGAATATTCGCATACGCAGCGGTTCTCGGAAAACGCGCTTCTCGAATATGGCGAGAACACCGTCACGGCGGGACTGCAGGTCGAGTTTTAGGGAATGTTCGAAGAACGCTTCAGCTTTTCCGGCTCTCCGTTCCGGCTCGCGCCGGACCCGAAATTTTTCTACGGGTCAAAGAGCCATAACAAGGCGATGTCCTATCTGCACTACGGGCTTCGCCAGGCTGAAGGCTTCATTGTCATCACCGGCGAAATCGGCGCTGGAAAGACCATGCTGATCGGGCATCTGCTCGACCAGCTCGACCGGTCGAACGTCGTCGCCGCCAATCTTCTGACGCCCAATCTCGAGGCGGCCGATCTCCTCTCGCACATACTTTCGGCGTTCCGCGTCGAGGCGGCGGGCGAAGGGAAGGCGGCGAATATCGAGGCGTTTGAAGATTTCCTGTTCGACCAGCTCAATCACGGGCGCAGGGTTCTGCTCGTCGTCGATGAGGCGCAGAACCTGCCGCTGAAGACGCTGGAAGAGCTCCGCGTGCTGTCAAATATGGAATATGACGGCACGCCGCTTTTTCAGGTGTTTCTGGTCGGCCAGCCGGATTTCCGCGAGACGATGGCGCGCCCCGACATGGAGCAGCTGCGCCAGCGCGTGATCGCGACCTATCACCTTGAGCCGATGACGCGCGAGGAAACCGAAGGCTACGTCAAACACCGCCTCGCGCAGGTCGGCTGGACCGGCGCGCCGGCGCTGGCGCCGGGCGCCTTTGACGCGATCTTCGCCGCAACCGGCGGATTGCCGCGCAGGATCCACAAGCTTTGCAATCGCGTTCTTCTGTTCGCGGCGGTCGAAAACCTTGATCGCGTCGATGGTGCGACGGTGGAGGCCGCGCTCGCCGACCTCATCGCCGAGCAGGCGTCGGCGACTTCAGGCGAGCCTGCCGAAGAATTCAAGCCGGCGCCGGCGACAGTTGAAGCGGCCGCGCCGCCGCCCGCCTTCGCCGCCCAGCCATTGGAAGAAAAAAGAGTAACGAAAGAAGCGCAGATGCCATCGCCCCCGTCGCCATCGGGCGCAAGCGTCTTCGACCGGTTAAAGGCGAGCCGCACGAAGACCGCGCGGCCGCCGGATACGCTCGCGCCGGAAGACGCGGCGGGGCCGGCTGCGGCGACGCTCGACGATGTCGCGACCGCGATCGCCGCTGCGCATGTCGTTCCTCGCGACCGACTGTCGGAGGACGCGGACTTAAACGGCAACGGCGAAACCCTTCTTCTGGACGCCGATGCCGACACCGGCGCGGATACGGCGCCGGACGAGCAAGCCGCGTTCGCCGACGATCCCTCAGCGTGGAAGGCGTCCGTCGTCGCGTCGATCAATGATACGCGCGAGGAATTGAAGCGCGCGCACCATAGCGTCGCGCGCCTTCGCCGTCAGCTGACCGAAATCGACAGCCGCCGCCAACGCCGCCGCGAGCAGATCGACGCCAGCCTCGGGCGCGCGCAAACGCTGCTTTCCGAAATCCGCAACGCCTGGCGCTGACGGCGCCGCCGAAGGATCCTGCTCCCATGGCCGCGCCCGCCCGCTTCGCGATGTCGGTCGATGTCGAGGATTATTTTCAGGTCTGGGCGTTTTCCGGCGTCATCGACCGCGCGAGCTGGGACAGCTACGCGCTGCGCGCGGAAGACAATACGCGAAGGCTCCTCGACCTCTTCGAATCTCATGGCGCGAAAGCGACTTTCTTCACGCTCGGCTGGATCGCCGAACGCGCGCCGCGCCTCATGCGCGACATCGCCGCGCGCGGGCACGAGGTCGCGAGCCATGGTTATGACCACAAGAAGGTCTTCGATCAGACGCCGGACGAGTTCCGCGCCGATCTCTTGAAAACACGGAAAATCCTTGAGGACGCGAGCGGCGCGCGCGTGCGCGGTTTTCGCGCGGCCGGCTTTTCAATCGACGCCCGCACGCCCTGGGCGCATGAAATCCTCTGCGAGACCGGTCATGACTATTCCTCGTCGAGCCATCCGATCGCGCATGACCATTATGGCGATCCGAACGCGCCGCGCGACGCGCACGCTGTCGGCGGCATCGTGGAGGCGCCGGTGGCGACGGCGGATATTTTCGGGCGCCGCGTCAGCTGCGCGGGCGGCGGCTGGTTTCGCCTTGCGCCCTATGCGCTGTCAAAGCCGCTGATCGAACGCGCCGCTGCGACGCTAACGGGGCCGGTGATATTTTATCTGCATCCCTGGGAGGTCGATCCGGGCCAGCCGCGCATCGCCGCGGCGCCGTTCAAATCGAAGCTTCGCCACTACGCCAATCTCGGCGGCATGGAGCCAAAGCTCGCGCGCCTTCTCGGCGCCTTCCCATGGACGCGGGTCGACGCCGCGCTGGGTCTTCCGTGAGCGGCGCGCTCTCTGTCCGGCCCTTTGCGCCGGAGGACACAGGCCGCTGGATCGACTTTGTCGCCGAGCGTCCGGCCGCGACGCTCTTTCACGATCATCGATGGCTCGAAGCGGTCGAGAAAGCTTACGGCTATCCCGGCCGCCACCTCGTCGCCGAACGCGATGGGCGCATCGTTGGCGTCCTGCCGCTGACGCTCGTCAAGTCGCCAATCCTCGGCCGTTCGCTCGTCTCGACGGCGTTCGGCATCGGCGGCGGCATTGTCGCGGATGACGCCGAAACGGTCGCGGCGCTCGGGCGCGAGGCGCGCGCGCTCGGCGAACGCTTCGCGGTCAACTATGTCGAACTGCGCGGCGGACCGGCGCCGGGCGAGGGCTGGATCGAGAAATCCGGGCTATACGAATCCTTTGAAAAGGAGCTGCCGGCGGATGCCGACAAGATCCGCGACTGGCTGCCGCGCAATCGCCGCGCCGAGGTGAAAAAATCGCTGCGCATAGACGAAGCGAACGAGGATTCCTTTCGCCTCGACCAGAGCATTGACGATTTCTATGCGGTCTATTCGGCGGCGCTTCGAAATCTCGGAACGCCGGTGATGCCGAAAAAATTTCTTCGCGTGCTGAAGGAAAAATTCGGCGACGACGCCGACATCGCGCTGGTCGAGCGAAACGGCGCGCCGGCCGCCGGGCTCTTCTCATTCTGGCGGCAGGGCCGGGTGATGCCCTATTACATCGGCGGCAGCGAGATCGGCCGCAACATGCGCGCCTATGACTATCTCTATTATTCGCTGATGCGCCGCGCGGTCGCGCGCGGGGTTCGGCTGTTCGACTTCGGCCGCTCGAAGGTCGGTTCGACCCATTCGCAGACCAAGACCTATTGGGGATTTGAACCGCAGCCGCTCACCTATCACGTCGCGTTGATCCGCGCGAAGGACCTGCCGAACGTCAATCCGAACAATCCGAAATTCGCGCGCTTTGTCGCGCTCTGGAAAAAGCTTCCGCTGCCGGTCGCAAACTTCGTCGGGCCCTTCGCGGCGAGGAATTTCCCGTGAACCGCGCCCGCGTTCTTTACCTCGCGCACCGGATCCCTTTTCCGCCGGACAAGGGCGACAAGATCAGGTCCTGGCGGACCGTCGAACATCTTGCAAATCGCTTTGACGTCGATCTCGCCGCCTTCGTCGACGACCCGGACGATTTTCAGCATGAAGACCATCTGCGGCGCGTCTGCGCCTCTGTCGCGCTCGTCCCGCTCGACCGCCGCGCGGCGACGCTGCGGAGCGCACAGGGGCTTCTGACCGGCGAGCCGCTGACTTTTCCTTTTTACCGCGACGCCCGCATGGCCCGCGCGGTCGCGGCGGCGCGCGCGAAAAAACCGGTCGCCGAGATCGCCTTTTCCTCGTCCATGGCGCCCTATCTCGGTCCGAAAGGCGCAGCGCCGGTGATTTTCGATCTCTGCGACGCCGACAGCGCCAAATGGGCGGAATACGCCAAGCGCCAAGGCTGGCCGATGAACGCCGTTTATGCGCGGGAAGGACGTCTTCTGGAGCGCGCCGAAACCGCGATCATCAACCGCGCCGACGCGGCCTTCGCGATCACCGAAGAAGAGGCGGACCTTCTCGGCTCGCGCGACGGGGTCACCAAGCCCGTCCACTGGTTCGCGAACGGCGTCGACGCTGAGCATTTTTCCCCGTCCGCGCCGCCTTTTGCCGGCCGCGTCGACGCCGTTTTCGTCGGCGCGATGGACTATTGGGCGAATGTCGACGCGGTGACGTGGTTCACAAAAGAAATCTGGCCTCTCGTGCGCCAGGCGGTCGAAGGCGCGACGTTCTACATTGTCGGCTCAAAGCCGGACGCGGCGGTGCTTGCGCTCAACGGCCATGAGGGGATCACCGTCACCGGCCGCGTCGACGACGTCCGTCCCTATCTCGCCGCGGCGAAGGTCGCCGTCGCGCCGATGCGCATCGCACGCGGCATCCAGAACAAGGTTCTCGAAGCGATGGCGATGGGCAAAGCGGTTATCGCGACGCCGGCGGGACTTGAAGGGATCGACGCGTCGATCGGGACGGAAGCGGTCGCGGCGGCATCGCCGAACGCCTTCGTTGACGCCTGCGTGCGCCTCATCGGCGACGAGGCCGGCGCGGCGTCGATCGGGCGCGCCGCGCGCGCGCGCATTCTCAGCGACTACCGATGGCCCGCGCAGTTCGCGCGTTTCGACGCCGTGCTCGACGGGTTGATCAACGCGCGGATTTAGTCGCCGTTCCCATCCCGGAAGCGCAATGCCGGCCGCAGGCTGTCATCGACTTCGAACCGGAAAATATCGGGCCGCGCGTAGTGGCCGGCGATGTCGCAGGCGGCCTTCGCCGCGCGCACCACATCGAGCGATCCTTCGGCATAAAGAATGCCGTCGCCGTCGATCGGTCCGGCGATAATCTCGCCGCGCGGATCGATGATGACGGATTGGCCCGTATGTTCCCAGACGCCGAGCGGCTTCAACCGGTCCGGGATGTCCGACGCGCGTCTGAGGCCCGCGGCGCAGATGACATAAGCGGCGGCCTGGCTGGCGAAGGCGCGCGACAGGAGGTGCTGGCGCGCCCAGCAATAGTCCTCCTTGCGCGCAACTTTTTCCCAGCCCGGCCACAGCGCGCAGTGAATCTGCGTTCCCTGCGCGGCGAGCGCATAGCCGGGCAGCATCATCTGATGCTCCCAGCAATTGAGCGCGCTGATTTTCGCGTAGCCCCGCGCATGAACCTTGAGCCCGGCGGCGTCGCCGTCGGCCCAGATGATGCGCTCGGCATGCGTCGGCTTCAGCTTGCGATGGCGCCCGAGAATGACCCCTTCGCGCCCGATCGTCAGCGCCGTCGCATAGACGGCGCCTTCGGTGTACGGATCTTTCTCGGCGACGCCGATGACGATGTCGGCTCCGGCGTCCTTGGCCGCGGCGCAGAGCGCCTGCGTCTCCGGGCCGCCGAGAATGACGGCGTTGCCGATATAGTCGGCGCTCGCCTGCCAGGTGAGGTCCTGCACCGCGCCCTCAACCCAGAAGGGATAACCGGGCAGCCAGGATTCGCCGAACGCGATGATTTCGGCCCCGCCGCGCGCCGCCTCGGCGATCAGGCGGCAGGCTTTTTCGGTCGAGGCCGCCTTGTCGAAGAGGACCGGCGCGGCCTGAACGGCGGCCATTCGGAAGGATGTCACGGCGAAAAACGTCCTTTCGGCATTCGGCGTGCTGCGGCGCAGCAATCCCTTTGGCGCCTTGCTGTTGCGGCGAAGTCCTTCCTTTAGGCGCGCCGCGACGGTAATTTCCAATCACATCGGGGTATAGCCGGGGGTTTCGCGCATGATCAGAATCCTGTTGCCGCTCGCCGCCATTGCGGTGCTGCTCTACGCGCCGCTCTATGCGGGCGAGGCGACCGAGGTCGGCGGCATCGTCAAGGAAAACACCGTCACCGGCATGGATTATGTCGGCGGCACGATCGACTGCTGGATGAACAAGCAATTTTCGATTTCCGGCGACTGCTCGCCGCAAGGGGGAAGCCGCGGGCTGGCGATCTTCGCCGGCGTATTCGTGTCGGCGATCGCCGCCGTGCTCGGCATAGCGGGCCTCCTGCCGGTGATCGGCCGGCTCACGAGCGCAGTGACGATGGCGGCCGGCGTCGTCGTCGTTGCGGGGATCGCTTTTTACCTCCTCACGAACATGCGGGGTGACGACGGGCTCGAAGCGGTGCAATGGGGCACCTATCTCGCGGGTGGCGGCGGCCTCCTCACTCTGATATCCGGACTTTCAGGAATGCGCGGCCGGTAAGAATCAAGAACAGCCGGACGCGACACTGCCCGTATCCTCGGGAGGAAACGGGAACGCGCCGCCCCTCATAGGGCGGCGCGTTTTTTATGGCGGAGACGCAGCCGCGCCGCTCAGCCTTTGGGTGCGTCGTCGACGATCGCCGGCCAGACGCTGTCAGCTTCGACGATCAACGCCGCGCTATCCTTGGTCCACAGCTTCTGAACGTCCGCGTTCTTGTTGAAATAAAGCTTTCCATCGATGACGACGCCGGTTTCGGGCTTTGTCGGGAATTTTGCGCCCTTCGCCGCGCCATAAGCGCAGTAGCCGCCATATTGCGGTTCAAAGGCGCCGGGACTGGCGTCGAACTCCGCCTTGTTTTCCGCGCTGGCGAAGCGATACGTCGCTCCGTTCACGACAGAAACGAACGTCGCATCGCCCGGCGCCGGCGCCCCTTTGAAGTAGGACACGGGGTCATAGCCGTTGATCGCGACGCCGCCCTCATCGACGAAAGTGCGCGCGTTGCCGGCGGATGCCGCCTCGGGCGCGGCCGCTGTCGCCATCACATCGGACGGCGCGTCGGCGGCGGGCGCCGAGGCGGCGATGTCGGAAGAGGGCGACGACGGCGCTTCGGCGATCGCGGCGTCCTTGGCCCCGCATGCAGCGAGTGAAGCGGCGGCGACTGAAATCATCAAGATCGAACGCATGCGGAATTCTCCTGTGTTGCGCATGCCTCGCTGATGCGCCTGCGCGCGTCCGCCGGCAACTTGCCAGTCGTTGGTAAAGTCACACCTTTGCGTGAAGTCGGCGGCGATCTCCGTTCCCGCCTTCAGGATTTAGGGCCAGGTCGCCAGCGGCGGCAGCGACGACAGGATCGATTCGACATTGCCGCCGGTCTTGAGGCCGAAGGTCGTGCCGCGGTCATAGAGGAGATTGTATTCGGCGTAACGCCCGCGCCGGAACAGCTGCTCCTCGCGGTCGTCCTCCGTCCACGGATCGTTCATGCGGCGCGCGACGAGCTTTGGATAAATGTCGAGGAAGGCGCGCCCGACGTCTTGCGTGAAGGCGAAGTCTTTCTCCCAGTCGCCGGTGTCGTGCCGGTCATAGAAAATGCCGCCGACGCCGCGCGGTTCGCCTCTGTGCGGCAGCCAGAAATACTCCTCGCACCACTTTTTGTACTTCTCATGCCAGTCGGGGTGATAGGCGTCGCAAGCAGCGCCCATCGCGGCGTGAAAGTCGATCGTGTCGGGATGATCCTGCCGCCGGTAGCGGTCCATCATCGGGTTCAGATCGCCGCCGCCGCCGAACCAGCTTTTGGTCGTGACGATCATCCGTGTGTTCATGTGGGCTGAGGGCGCGTGCGGGTTTCTCGTATGCGCGATCAGCGAGATGCCCGACGCCCAGAAGCGCGGGTCTTCCGCCGCGCCCGGAATATGGTGGCGGAACTCCTCCGAAAACTCGCCATAGACGGTCGAGGTGTGAACGCCGATTTTCTCAAAGACGCGGCCATGCATCATCGCCATGACGCCGCCGCCGAGATCCTCGCCCGCCTTGCCGCGCGTCCACGGCTTTTTCTCAAAACGCCCCGGCGCGCCGTCGCGATAAAGGCCGTCCGCCTCGTCCTCGAGACGTTCGAGCGCGCTTATCAAAAGGTCCTGCAGCGTTTCGAACCACGCCTTGGCGGCGCGCTTTCGTGCAATGACGTCGTCGATCGCGAAAGACATAAGGCCCCGTCGGCTTCTGGCGGCGGCCCGCGAAAATCTAGGGCGCCGCCTTGACCTATTTGCGCCGTCTTCGCGCGCCGCTTCAAGCGCCCCTGCGCGCACGGGCCGCGCGGATTGAGTTCAGCAACTCCAAAGCGGCCGTGGGGGCGCCGCCGATGGCGGGCGGGGTCTCGCGCCAGAACGCGGCGATCGAGGGATCGTCGGCGAACCATGTCGAGATCAGTTTTTCCCGGTCGGCCGCATATTCCCGCTCGATTAGGTCTCTCACCCGCGAATCGAAGAAATGAGCGAAGATCCGCCGAGACTCGCCGTCCGCCGTCACCGACCAGTCGCGCAGCAGCCGCCTGATGCGCGCGCTGCGTTTTGGGTCTGTCCGAAGAAATATCTCGATCGCAGAAAGCGGCAGGGTCTCATTCGTCCGGTTCTGCGGCAGACTGAAATCTTCCGGAAGGTTTAATCCGGCGGCGTCGAAAAAATCAGGCAGAATGTCGCCGTTTTTCAGGAAACGCTGGTCAAAGGTTTTGACCGTCATCCGGTCGGGCCCGGCGCGGGTCCTGATGTCCTCGAGGATTTCTGAAAAGCGAAAATATCGCAGATGGCGGGTCGCCTCGACAAACGCCGAAATGTCGCCGCGAAAGTCGAAATTGCGGACGTTTTGAATGTATCCGGTCACCAGAGCGCGATCGTATCGCGGCAGATAGGCGATAAGCTCGATGGCATAATCTAGACCGCGAAAATAATTCGCGACGATTTCGATGAATCGCGGCGCATAAAAGAACAGCTCGCTCGACAGCAGCAGGTCACGCTCGCCGTCCGCATACGGCGCATAGGCGTCAAGGACGCTCCCGTCCTGCCGTTCGAACGCGTAGAAGATCGCTTGCGCGTTGCCGGACGAAACGGCGCCCATTTGCGCCAGCGCCTCGTGATCATAGCCGCCGATATTGCGAAACCGGGTCGGCGCGTTGACGCCCATTTTGCGCAAGGACGCGGCATTGAGCGCAATCGCCTGCTGAAGATAGGAGGTCGCCGTCTTCGGGTGACCGATGTGAAAGATCAGTCGCGGTTTGCGCCGCAAACGATCGCCGCGCCGTTTCGCCTCGGCAAGCGCAATCGCCGCCGCCGCCGCGGCGTTGAGCGAGCGTGCGCCCTCCGCGATGGGGATACGGACCGCGAGATCGCAGGCGTCGCGAACGTCGCCAGGAACGCCGGCGCTTTCCTGGCCGATCAGGAAAAGGTCCGTGTCGCGCAGCTCCGCTTCCCAGAGGGTCTTCGCCGCTTTGGTCGTCAGGAGGACCAGCCGGCCGGCGCGCCGCTCAGCGCTTTCCTGAAACGCCGCCCACGAAGCGTGCCGGACCGGCGGGGCGAGGGCGCCGTAGTCCATCGCCGCGCGTTTGAGAGCGCGGTCGTCCGGCGGAAACCCGCAAGGCTCGACGATATCGACGCCGGCCCCGAAACAGGCGGCCGCGCGAATCGCCGCGCCCGCATTCCCGGCGATTTCCGGCTGAAACAGAACCAGTCGCAAAGCCTCGCCAACTCCCTCTATTTCTGGCGCTTTTCGCCGCGGTCCCCTGCGCCCTTAGCGACGCCAGGTCGCACTAGGGCACGGGGTGGACTTTCGCTAGAAGCTCATGCGACACGACGCCCCGCCCGACGCCGGGTCCGCGGGTTCCGAACGCGCGTACCGGCATTGACATAGCAGCTTTGAAGCCTTGAGGGACCGCCACGGCCATGAGCGCATCGCACGACACGCCTGAGGCGGAACCGACCCGCCGCGACTTCATCCATCTCTTCGCCGGGGCGACCGCCGCCGTCGGGGCGGTCGGCGTCGCAGTGCCGCTGATTTCGCAAATGAACCCCGACGCCTCCGTCCTCGCGCTGTCGACCAAGGAAGTCGATCTCTCGGCGCTGGAAGTCGGGCAGGCGATCAAGGTTTTCTGGCAGGGCAAGCCGGTCTTCATCCGCCGCCGCACACCGGAAGAAATCCTCACCTCCGAAGAAACGCCGATTGCTGAGCTGAAGGATAAGCAGGCGCGCAACGACAACCTCGCCGGCAAGGTCGACGCCGAAGACAAGAACCGCGTCGTCAAGGCCGACTACATTGTCGTCGTCGGCGTTTGCACGCACCTCGGGTGCGTGCCGCTCGGCACGTCTCAAGGCGAAGTGCGCGGCGATTTCGGCGGCTGGTTCTGCCCCTGCCACGGTTCGCACTACGACAATTCCGGCCGTATCCGGAAAGGTCCGGCGCCGGAGAACCTTCTGGTGCCGCCCTATCAGTTCACGTCCGACACCGCGATCCGCATCGGCTAGGGAGATAGAGCGATGTCTCACGCTTCGACTTACAAGCCCCAGACGGCGATCGAGCGCTGGCTCGACAAGCGCTTGCCGATCGTCCGCTTCGGGTCCGATTTCATGGATTTCCCGACGCCGAAGAACCTCAATTACTGGTGGACGTTCGGCGCCATTCTGGTCGTCTGCCTCGTCATCCAGATCATCACCGGCGTCGTGCTCGCCATGCATTACACGCCGCACAAGGATTTGGCGTTCGACAGCGTCGAACACATCATGCGCGACGTGAATTACGGCTGGCTGATGCGCTATGTGCACGCCAACGGCGCGTCGATGTTCTTCCTCGCCGTCTACATCCACATGTTCCGCGGGCTCTATTACGGATCTTACAAAGAGCCGCGCGAGATGAACTGGATCCTCGGCGTCGTCATCTTCCTGTTGATGATGGCGACGGCGTTCATGGGCTATGTCCTGCCCTGGGGCCAGATGTCCTTCTGGGGCGCGACCGTCATCACCAATTTCTTCACGGCGTTCCCGATCATCGGCGAGCCGATCAAGACGCTGCTCCTCGGCGGACCGTCAGTCGATAATGCGACGCTGAACCGCTTCTTCTCGCTGCACTATCTGTTGCCGTTCGCGATTTTCGGGGTCGTCGTCCTTCACATCTGGGCGTTCCACACCTCGGGGAACAACAACCCGACCGGCGTCGATGTGAAAGACGTGAAGAAGGACACGGTGCCGTTCCATCCCTATTACACGGTGAAGGACGGCTTCGCGATCGCGGTGTTCCTGCTGCTGTTCGCGGCGTTCGTGTTCTTTAACCCGAACGGATTGGGGCATCCGGACAATTACACGCCGGCCAATCCGCTGGTGACGCCCGCGCATATCGTGCCGGAATGGTACTTCCTACCGTTTTACGCGATCCTGAAAGCGATCACGATCGACGTCGGCCCGATCTCGTCGAAGCTCGGCGGCGTCATCGCCATGTTCGGCTCGATTCTCGTCTTGTTCGTTCTCCCTTGGCTCGACACGTCGAAAGTGCGTTCCATGCGCTACCGGCCTGTCGCACAGCTCTGGTTCGTGCTGTTCGTCGTCGCGTGTCTTGCGCTCGGATTTTTTGGCGGCCAGCCGGCGGAAGGCTGGTACGTGATGGGCTCGCAGATCGCGACCGCTTATTATTTCGCGTTCTTCCTCGTCATCCTGCCGCTTCTCGGCCTTTTTGAGAAAGCCAAGCCCCAGCCGAAGTCGATCGCCGATTCGGTGCTGAAGAAAGCGCCGGCCTCCGCGATGGGCGCGCTCGCTCAGCCTGCGGAATAAAAAGGGAAAGACCGATGCGCCGTTCGATCCTCATCAAAGCCGCCGCCGCCGCGCTTGCGCTCGCGCCTGTCGCGGCCAAGGCCGCCGGGGGCGAGACGCTGCCCCTGAAGCACGAGCACTGGCACTTCAAAGGTCCCTTCGGGACCTATGACAAAGAAGCGATGCAGCGCGGCTTTCAGGTCTACAAGACCGTTTGCGCCAGCTGCCACAGTCTCGACCAGCTCGCTTTTCGCAATCTTGGCGACAAGGGCGGCCCGTTCTATCTCGAACAATGCCCCGAAGGCGTTCCGGAGACGACGAACTGCAAGGTTCCCGCGGAAAACCCGGTTATCAAAGCGATCGCCGCCGAATACACAGTGAAGGACGGCCCTGACGATTACGGCGAGTTGTTTGACCGGCCGGGCCTTCCCTCCGACAAATTTCCGCACCCGTTCGCGAACGAACAGCAAGCGCGCGCGGCCAATGGCGGCGCCTATCCGCCCAATCTCGCGCTGATCATGAAGGCGCGCCATCACGGGCCGGATTACGTCTACAGTCTGCTGACCGGCTATGAGGCCGCGCCCGACACTGTGACGCTCGGGCCGGGGCAGAACTACAACCCTTATTTCCCCGGCGACATGTCGCAGCTTCTAAAGCCGGAATATCGCGACGCGGAAGGCCACCCGCTTGAGGGCGTGAAGGTTCCGCCGGGCGGCGTTCTCGCGATGATCGCGCCGCTCTCCGACGGCATCATCGACTATGCGGACCCCGAAGTCCCCGAGACGGTCGATCAATACGCCAAGGACGTCGTCGAGTTCCTGACCTGGGCGTCGGAACCGAAGATGGAGGAACGCAAGAGCCTCGGCGTCATCACCATCGGCTATCTCTTGATCCTGACGATCGTTCTGTTCTTCTCCTACCGGGCGATCTGGTCCAAGGTCGATCACTGAGCCTTGAAGCCGCTCGCGGCGGGAGACGCTGACGTGACGACAGACGACACACGCGCCGCAACCGCGGCGTGCGGCGCTTACCTTCTGGCCGCCATCGCCGACGCGCGCATTGAAACGCTCGAAGAAGCGCGCTTTTTCGGCGGCATCGTCAACGACCCCGCGTTCCGCAAGATCGACGCCGCCGCGCTGACCGCCGAATATGCGCGCCTCCATGGCGCGCTCGCCGCCGATTACGTCACGGCGGAAATGGAAATCCTCGCCGCCATTGACGCCGTGCGCGGCGAGAAAGGCGCAGCCGAGGCGGTAAAGATGGCCGCGCGCCACGCCGTCATCGCCGACCAGAAGCTCAAACCGCAGGAAGAGCTGATCCTTTCCCGCATCGCTCGCGCGCTCGGGATTGCGCCCGGAGAGCTTTGACCATGGACAAACGCGTCGTCGGCGTCATCGGCGGGTCCGGCGTCTACGCGCTCGATGCGATCGAGGGCGCCGAGAAACTTGCGATCGAAACGCCCTGGGGCGCGCCGTCAGGCGCGGTCATCCGGGGACGGATGAACGGCGTCGACGTCGCCTTTCTCGCCCGCCATGGCGAGGGACATCGCATCCCCCCGTCCGAGGTCAATTACCGCGCCAATATCGACGCGCTGAAACGGGCGGGCGTCACGGATGTCATTTCGGTCTCCGCCTGCGGGTCGTTCCGCGAGGAATTGGCGCCCGGCGTCTTCGTCATCGTCGACCAGTTCATCGACCGCACGTCGGGGCGCGCCAAGAGTTTTTTCGGAACCGGCTGCGTCGCCCATGTGTCGATGGCCGATCCTGTCTGCCCGGCGCTTGGCGACGCGATCGAGGCCTCCTGCGCGGCGCTCGCAATCCCCCACCATCGCGGCGGGACCTATGTCGCGATCGACGGGCCGCAATTTTCCTCGCGCGCGGAATCGATGCTCTACAAATCCTGGGGCGCTGACGTCATCGGCATGACCAACATGCCGGAAGCCAAACTCGCGCGCGAGGCGGAGCTTCCCTATGCGACGGTCGCGATGGTGACCGACTATGATTGCTGGCGCGAGAATGCCGCGGTGGTCGAAGTCGCAAATGTGCTGGCGGTGATGAAGCAGAACACCGAGGCCGCGCGCCGCCTTGTCGCCGATCTCGTGGCGCGGCTCGGACCGGCGCGCACGCGCTCGCCGCTCGGCATTGAAACGACGCTCGACTTTGCGATCATCACGCCGCCCGAAGCGCGCGATGCGGCGCTGGTCGCCAAACTCGACGCGGTGGCGGGCAGGGCGCTCAAGCGTTAACGTCCCGTTCAAATCTTGGGAAGGCGCCCTTAATCGCGCCGCCTTAAGGTCGAGGCATGATCCTCGAACTCGCTCTCCTGTTCGCCTCCGGCGCCTATTACCCCCCCACGGCGGACGACGCCGAACGCGCTGTCGCCGCCGAAATGCCGGGCGGCGGGGCCAATGTCAGCGTCCGCCTGGAGCGCTGCGCGCCGCAGCCAAGCTATGAGGTGCAAGGCCCCTTCGGTCTCGTCCTGCTCGACGCCGGCCATGAATGCGTGATGACGATTTCGGGCCGCGCGCGCCCTGACTATCAGGCGCGCGGGTTCTTCCACCATGACGGGCTCGGCTGGCGCTATTACGGGCCGACGGGCGAGCCGCTCGCCGCCGAGACGCAAAGCTACGGCGTCGGCGGCGGCTTTTCCGAACAGACGCCGAAGCCGGGATCGATCCTTTACAGCGGCGACGCCGGATCCGATCTCGTCAATCCCTACAAGCGCATACTCTCCGGCTATGACTGGCTGTTCGACCCGGCGGAGTAGGCGCTGCGCAAGCCTTCCAAAGTCACCCTCGGGCTCGTCCCGAGGGTCCATGCCGCGGAGACCCTGGCCGCAAGCAAATTGGATCGCCGGAACAAGTCCGGCGATGACGCTCTGTTTGGGGCGGCGCACGCGATTGGCGGTCAGGGCGCGAAATTATAATATCTATACGGACGAATAGGGGGCCCCTTGAACCCCGCCGCGCTTGCCTGTTTAAGACGCCTGAGCGACGGAGGCGGGCGTGGCGGCGCGGGCGAAAGACCATTCTTCCATACCGGTGGCGGCGCTGTCCGCCGAGGAAGCCGCGGCCGAACTTGAGCGCCTCGCGCACCTCATCGCCGAGGCCGACAGGGCCTATTACGCCGACGACCGACCGGCGCTGACCGACGCCGACTATGACGCGCTGCGCCGGCGCAACGCCCTCATCGAGCGGCAATTTCCGAAACTGAAGCGCGCCGATTCCCCGTCGGCGCGCGTCGGCGCCGCGCCGTCGACGAAGTTTGAGAAAGCGACGCACGCCCGCCCGATGCTGTCGCTCGACAACGCCTTCGACGAGGAGGACGTGCGCGATTTCGAGGGGCGCGTGCGCCGCTTCCTGAAGCTCGACGCCGATGCGCCGCTCGCTGTCACCGCGGAGCCGAAGATCGACGGCCTCTCGCTCAATCTGCGCTACGAGAAAGGCGTTCTCAAAATCGCGGCGACGCGCGGCGACGGCGCCGTCGGAGAGAATGTGACGGCGAACGCGCTCACCATCGGCGACATTCCGCGCGCGCTGAAGGGCGCCCCTGAAATTCTCGACGTCCGCGGCGAAATCTATATGAGCCACGCCGACTTTGAGCGCCTCAACGCCGCGCTCGAAAAGGACGGCGAAGAGCCCTTCGCCAATCCGCGCAACGCCGCCGCCGGCTCGCTCCGTCAGATCGACGCGGCGGTGACGGCGTCGCGGCCCTTGCGGTTCTTCGCCTATGCGTGGGGAGAGATATCGGCGCCGCTTGGGCCGACGCAGTTCGACAGTGTGAAGCGTCTCGGCAGCCTCGGCTTTCAGACCAATCCGCTGCTGAAACGCTGCGAAAGCGTCAACGACATGCTCGCCCATTACGCCCTGATCGAGGCGCAGCGCGCCTCGCTCGGTTATGACATCGACGGCGTCGTCTACAAGGTCGACCGGCTCGATTATCAGGAGCGTCTCGGCTTCGTGTCGCGATCCCCGCGCTGGGCGATCGCCCACAAATTCCCGGCGGAACGCGCGACGACGGAACTTCTCGGTATCGACATTCAGGTCGGGCGCACCGGCGCCCTGACGCCGGTCGCGCGGTTGAAGCCGGTGACGGTCGGCGGTGTCGTCGTCTCCAACGCGACGCTGCACAATCAGGATGAAATCGAGCGCAAGGACGTGCGCGTCGGCGACACCGTCGTCGTCCAGCGCGCCGGCGACGTCATTCCCCAGATCGTCGAGGTGATCGCGGAGAAGCGCCCGAAAGGCGCCAAGCCTTACGTCTTTCCGGAAAAATGCCCAATCTGCGGCAGTCCCGCTCTGCGTGACGAAGGCGAGGTCGTTCGCCGCTGCACGGGCGGTTTTTCCTGCGCGGCGCAGGCCGTCGAGCGCCTGCGCCATTTCGTTTCGCGCGACGCGCTCGACATCGAGGGCCTCGGCGAAAAGCAGATCGAGGCGTATTTTGCGCAAGGCATGGTGAAGGAGCCGGCCGACATCTTCACGCTGGAAGCGCGGCAGAAGGCGGGCGCCGTCGATCTTTATACCTACAAGGAAAAGAAAGACGGGACGCGGACGCCCACCAACCTGAAATCGGTCGAAAACCTGTTCGCCGCCATCAACGCCCGCCGCGCGCCGCCGCTCGACCGTTTCATCAACGCGCTCGGCATGCGCCATATCGGCGAGACGAATGCGCGGCTCTTCGCGCGGCATTATCATACGTTCGACGCGTTCCGTGCGGCGGCCATTGCGGCCGCGGACGAGGACGGCGCCGCCTATCAGGAGATGCTGTCGATCGAGGGCGTCGGCGCGCTGGTCGCGGGCGGGGTGATTTCGTTCTTCAAGGACGCACGCAATCGCGGGGCGATTGACCGGCTCCTCGCGGAAGTGACGCCGCAGGAACAGGCCGCGCCCGCGCGCGCCGACACCGCCATTGCCGGAAAAACCGTCGTCTTCACCGGCACGCTGGAGACGATGACGCGCGATGAAGCCAAATCGCAGGCGCTGGCGCTCGGGGCCAAGGTTTCGGGGTCGGTCTCGGCGAAGACCGACTTTGTCGTCGCTGGGCCGGGCGCGGGATCGAAACTGAAGGACGCTGAAAAGCTCGGCGTGCGCGTGTTCACGGAGGAAGAATGGCGCGCGTTCATCGGCGCGAGGCCGTCATGACCGGAAACGCCGCCCTCGGCTTTGGCGACATCGCCGCGCGCTACGCCGCGCTGCGGCCCGCTTATCCGAAGGCGCTGTTCGATTTTCTTGAGTCGCATCTCGAAGGCCCGCGCAATTTCGCCGTCGATCTCGGCGCCGGCCCCTGCAAGGCGAGCCTCGATCTCGCGGCGCGATTCGGCCGCGTCGCGGCGGTCGAACCCGATGCGCGCATGCTTGCCGCCGCGCCCGACCATCCGCGCATCGAGAAGATCAATCGCGCATCGGAAGATGCGGACTTCCCGGACGGCTCCGTCGATTGCGTGATTGCGGCGACGGCGTTCCATTGGATGGAGCAGGATATCGTTTGCGCGAAGATCGCGCGCTGGCTGCGTCCGCGCGGCGTGTTCTTTCCGTTCCTCTACGGCCCCTTCTTCGTAACGGGATCGGCGCAGCCGGCGTTCCAGCGGCACTGGGCCTTGTGGTCGCCCTTCATGGACAAACGCCTCGGCGCGAAAGCCGATTATGCGCGGCCGATGCGCGCCTGCGGGGCCTTCTCGCAGCTGACGAGCTATTCAGGCGAAATCAAAGTCGTGCTGCCGCCGTAGGACGCGGCAGGCCTGCTTCTCACCGCTTCCTATGCGCGCGCCTATATGGAGTCGAAAGGGATCGGCGCCGCCTATATCGATCAGCTGGCGGAGGAATTGGCGCCGCATGCGCCCGTGACGATCGGTTTTCCCCTGGGCGGCGTCTTGGGCGTCCGGTCAGAGTGAGCGCGTCTCTCCGGCGAGCCATTCGGCGACACCGGCGGGGAGAAGCGGCGTCAGGGTCTGGCGCACGCGCGCGTGATATTTGTTGAGCCAGTGGCGCTCGGTTTCGCTCAGCATGGATGACACGACGAGATCGAGGCTGATCGGCGCGAGCGTGATCGTTTCGAACGCCATCATCGGCCGCTCGCCGCCTTCGACAGCCTGCGGCTCCGTGACGACAATCAGGTTCTCGATGCGGATTCCATAGGCGCCGGTTTTGTAATAGCCGGGCTCGTTCGACAGGATCATTCCCGGCTTCAGCGCTTGCGTGTTTGCGACCTTGGCGATCCGCTGCGGACCCTCATGGACGCCGAGAAACGAGCCGACGCCGTGGCCGGTGCCGTGATCGTAATCGAGCCCCGCCTCCCACAGCGGCCGGCGCGCAAGCGCATCAAGCTGATGGCCGGTCGTGCCCGCCGGAAACCGCGCGAGCGCCAGCGCGATATGACCTTTGAGGACGAGCGTGAAGCGCTCGCGCATTTCTTGGCTTGGCGCGCCGATGGCGAGCGTGCGCGTGATGTCGGTCGTGCCGTCCTGATATTGCGCGCCGGAATCGACGAGATAAAGCTCGCCCGGCTTTAGCGGGCGCGCGGTCGCGGTCGATACCTTATAGTGGACGACCGCCCCGTTCTCGCCCGCGCCCGAGATCGTGTCGAAGGATAGATCGACAAGTTTGCCGGTCGCGGCGCGAAAGGCTTCGAGCTTTTTCGCCGCCGCGATCTCGTCAACCGATCCGTCCTGCGCGCGTGTTGCGATCCAGTGGAGGAACTGCGTCACCGCGGCGCCGTCGCGGATATGCGCCGTACGCGTTCCGTCGAGCTCGGCGCCGTTCTTGGTCGCGCGCGGCAGGGCGCAAGGGTCGGTCAGATCGACGATCGACGCGCCGGCGCCCTCCAGCGTCTTCACATATTTCATCGGCGCCAGCATCGGGTCGACAGCGATGCGTTTGTTCTCGCGGCCGAGTTTTTCCAGCGCCGCCTCGACATCGGCTTCCGCGCGGATATCGACATCGTCGCCAAGAAAGGCGGGGAGTTCATTGCCGATTTTTTCAGGCGCGAGGAACAAGGTCGCGCGCCCGTCCTTCGTCACCAGCGCGCGGCCCAAGGGCAGCGGCGTGCGGGAAACGTCGCTGCCGCGAATGTTGAAGAGCCAGGCGATCGACGGCGGCGAGGTGATCAGCGCCGCGTCAGCGCCAGCCCCCGCGACGGCGCCCGCGACTTCCCGGCGCTTTTCCGCCGAAGCCCGGCCTGCAAGATCGAGCGCATGGGGTTTCGCCGGCGCGAGCGGGCGCGCCGGTTGGTCCTTCCATGCGGCGTCAATCGGGTTTCCGGCGAGCGCTCGCAGCGTGAAGCCCCGCGATGCGGCGGCCTTTTCCAGCCGCTCGACGCCCGATTTCGTGTGCAGCATCGGGTCATAGCCGATCGTCGCGCCTTTCGCCGCGTTGGCCGCGAGCCAGATGTCCGGCGGCGTTTCGACGAGGTCGGCGTAGTCGAAATATTTCTCGTCGACCTGCTGGCGAACCTGCAGCGTATAGCGCCCGTCGGTGAAGACGACAGCCTTGTCCTGAAAGACGATCGCCGCGCCCGCCGAACCCGAAAAGCCCGACGCCCACATCAGCCGCTCGGCGTAGGCCGGGATATATTCGTTCTGATATTCGTCATCATGCGGAACAATGAAACCGTCGAGCCCCAGCGCCTTCATCTCCGCGCGCAACAACGGCAGATGCTTCGCGGCGAAGGTGCGGTCGGAAACGGGATCGAAGTGCTGGAACATGGGGGCTCGCTTTCTCGCGTCTTTATGGCGCCCGTGAGGGGCGGCCTCAAGGCGACGGTCAGAGTTTGACGAACAGCAGCACCGGCCAGACCGGATGGGCGAGCCGGTTCAGCCGCCGGAATCCTGCCGCTTCATAGGCGGCGGCGACGCCCGCTTCCTGATCCGCCATCAGCCCGGCCAGCATCACCCGTCCGCGCGGGGCGACGTGTTCGGCCATCAGCGGCGCAAACTCGACCAGCGGCCCGGCGAGGATATTGGCGAACACGAAATCATAGGGCGCGCGCACGCGGATGCGCGGATCGGCGAAACCGTCGGCGGCGATCGCGGTGACGAGATCGTCGGCGCCGTTCAGCGCGATATTCTCGCGCGCGATCTCGACCGAGCGTTCGTCGATATCGCTGGCGATAACTTCAACATCCCAGAGCTTTGCAGCCGCGATGGCGAGGACCGCAGACCCGCAACCGAGATCGAACACCGATTGCGGCGCCATGCCGCCGAGCCGGTCAAGCAGCGTGAGGCATCCCGCTGTCGTCGGGTGGTGCCCGGTGCCGAAGGCCTGATTGGCGTCAATGCGGATCGGGATGATGTTGTCATTGTCGGGCAGCTTGTCGGCGTCATGCGTTCCGTAAAGGACGAAGCGGCCCGCCTCGACTAACCCAAGCCCCGCGAGCGAATGCGCGACCCAGTCGATATCGGGAAGTTCCTCAATCGACGGCGCGCCAAGACCCGTCTCCGCCAGCAAGGCCTCAAGCGCCGACGCGTCGGGCTGCTCCTCGAAATAGGCTTCGAGCTTCCATGCGGCGTCGGCACGTGTGTCATCGTCCTTCGACAGGCTGACGGCGTTCGCCGGCGGATTCAGCACTTCGGAAAGGAGAACGCTCGCCGCGTTGAGCGCGGCTTCGGCGCCGGTCCATATGGCTTTGTAGGTGGTCACCTAAGCGGACCTCTTGGCGCGTCGCTTTTTCTTCGCTTTCGTCTTGGTATATGTCGCCGTGCGCTTTTCGCCTTCAGCAAAAATTCGAGAATCGGCGAGAGACCTCAAGTCCAGCCTGTCTTTCGGCCTGTCAGCCGCCAGTTTGAGTTCGATCAAGGCCTCGCGTCCAACGTAAATCGCTTTGCGGCCTGCAATTTCGGTTTCGACCCTGTTCCGCCACGCTTCCGAAAATTTGAGACCTGGCGGCCCCATCAGGATATCGACGCGGCTCGTGTCCGCGCCAAACTGGTAAAAGGTGTTATCCTCAGAAAAATCCGCCGGCGTATAGTCTTTGAGCGGCGCGCCGAATTCGGCAAGCGCGCGAAAGACCGCTACCGAGTTCGCTTTTGTGGTGGAGACCCATATATCGAGGTCTCGCGTATACCTAGGCTCTGCGTGAAGGCTCACTGCGTGTCCGCCGATGATCATGTACTTCACGCGATATTTTTCCAAAACGTCCAACAGTTCGATCCAGTCGGAGTTCAGATGGATCCCGTTTTTTGATTGCATTTTGCCAGACCATCATTTCCCAGATCGCGGCCATTTTCGTTTCAGCCGTTTGCATCGACCAGAACTCATAGTCGAAGGAGCGGTCCATCTCCGAGATTTTTCCGCGTCTCGCCATAAACACGCGCTTGTTCACCGACTTGGCCACTCACGCCCCCTTCAAAAAGCTATCGACCACCTTCTTCGCGCCCGAATGCTCAAAATCGACCGTGAGCTTCTGCCCTTCCGCCAGCACGACGCGGCCATAGCCGAACTTGTCGTGAAAGACGCGCGCGCCGACGGCGAATTTCGAACCGCCGCCGGCGCTGATGAACACTTCGCTGGCGCGCGCTTCGATCATCGGCGCGCCGGCGCCCGGCCGCGTCGACGCCGCGCGGGCGCGCCGCCAGCCGGGATTGTCGTAATAGCGCCCGTCTTCAGCGGCATGCGCGTCGAAGCGCGAATGCGAGGGCAGCGACGCGGCGGCGTTGCCGTATAGGCCGGGCTGCGAGACGACATCGACCGCCTCCTCCGGCAATTCGTCGATGAAGCGCGACGGGAGCGAGGTTTGCCAGCGGCCGTACATCTGCCGGTTCGCGGCGAAGGAAATGCGGCAGCTTTCGCGCGCGCGCGTAATGCCGACATAGGCAAGCCGGCGTTCTTCCTCGAGCGCCGGCGCGCCGCCTTCGTCGAGCGAGCGTTGCGAGGGGAAAACGCCTTCCTCCCAGCCGGGCAGAAACACAACCGGAAATTCAAGGCCCTTCGCCGCGTGCAGCGTCATCAGCCAGACGGCGCTCGTCTCCGAATTGTCGTTGCGGTCGGCGACCAGCGCGACGTGATCGAGATAGGCCGCGAGCGTGTCGAATTCCGAAACGGCCTGCACGACTTCTTTCAGATTATCGAGTTTGGAATCGGCCTTCGCCGATTTATTGTTCTTCCAGAAGTCCGTGTAGCCCGACTCTTCAAGGATGAGCTCCGTCAGGTCGCGCGGGCTCATGCTTTCAACTTCGCCTGACCAGCGGTCAATCATCTCGACGAATTTCCGCAAGGCCCCGCGCGCCGCCGCGCCGAGATCGTCCGCTTCGATCAGCAGCCGGCTCGCCGTCATCAGCGGGATCGCCCGCGCGCGGGCGAGCGCATGGATTTGCTGCATCGTCTGGCCGCCGAGCTTCCGCGCCGGCTTGTTGGCGATGCGGTCGAAAGCAAGATCGTCATCGGCGCTGCGCACAAGGCGCAGATAGGAAACGGCGTCCCTCACTTCCTCGCGCTCGTAAAAGCGCGGACCGCCGACGACGCGATAGGGGAGCCCCAGCGTGTTGAAGCGCTCCTCGAAGGCGCGCATCTGGAAGGACGCGCGCACGAGAACCGCCATGTCGGAAAGCGGCCGGCCGCGCGCCTGCTCCGCTTCGATGTCGTCGCCGATAAGGCGCGCTTCCTCGTCGCCGTCCCAGACCCCGCGGACTTTCACGCGCTCGCCGTCAGCAGCTTCGGTCCACAAGGTCTTGCCGAGGCGCGTCTTGTTGGCGGCGATCAATGTCGAGGCCGCGTTCAAAATCGCCGGCGTCGAGCGGTAATTGCGTTCGAGCCGAATGACGCGCGCGCCCGGAAAATCCTTCTCAAACTTCAGGATGTTCTCAACCTCGGCGCCGCGCCAGCCATAGATCGACTGATCGTCGTCTCCGACGCAACAGATGTTCCGGTGCTTCTGCGCGAGAAGCCGCAGCCAGAGATACTGCGCGACGTTGGTGTCCTGATATTCATCGACCAGCATGTAGCGGAACTTGTCCTGATAGGTCGCCAGAATGTCAGCGTGCCGCTGGAAGATCGTGATGTTGTGGAGAAGGAGGTCGCCGAAATCGGCGGCGTTGAGCGTCTTCAACCGATCCTGATAGGCGCTGTAGAGCGACACGCCTTTGCCTTCCGCGAAATGCCAGCCTTCATTCGCAGAGACCTTATCGGGGGTGAGGCCGCGGTTCTTCCAGCCGTCGATGACGCTCGCAAGGCCGCGCCCCGACCAGCGCTTTTCATCAAGGCCCGCCGCCTCGATTACCTGTTTGGCGAGCCGCACGCTGTCGTCGGCGTCAAGAATGGTGAAGCTCGATTTGAGGCCGACGATCTCCGCGTGGCGGCGCAGGATCTGAGCGCCGATCGAATGGAAGGTGCCGAGCCATTGGAGGCCCTCGACGCGTTCGCCGATGAGGGCGCCGATGCGCTCCTTCATCTCGCGCGCGGCCTTGTTGGTGAAGGTGACGGCGAGGAGTTGCCAGGGCTGCGCGCGGCGGGTGTGCAGGAGATGCGCAAGCCGCGTCGTCAGCGCGCGCGTCTTGCCCGTGCCGGCGCCGGCGAGCATCAAGACCGGCCCTTCTGTCGCCAGCACGGCTTCGCGCTGCTCGTCGTTGAGGCCGACGAGATAAGCGGGCGCATCCGCGCTCTCCGCCGGGGAAAGTCCCGCCAGCGCGCGCTCTGAAATTGACGGTTTGGCGTTCACTTGAGGAGACTACCGGAATGAGAACGATTCTGGAACATCCCTAGGTCGCCGCGCGCCCCGCGCGCAAGGCCGCGATCCCGCCCTAACCGCGTAAAATCAACAGTCCCGGCAGCAAGGAGACGCCCATGCCGGCTCAATTTGAACTCTTCAAGGACAAGAAGGGCGAGTTCCGCTTCCGCCTCAAGGCCGGGAATGGCGAGATCATCCTCGCGAGCGAGGGCTACAAGGACCGCGCGGGCGCGGTGAACGGCATTGAGTCCGTCAAGAAGAACTCGGACCTCCTCGCGCGGTTCGAGAAAAAATCCTCGCCCGGCGGCAAACATTACTTTGTATTGAAAGCCGCCAACCATCAGGTCATCGGCACGTCCGAGCAATACCCGACCGGGGAGGCGTGCGACGGCGGCATCAAGAGCGTCATCGCCAGCGCCCGGGTCGCCGGCGTTGAGGATAAGACGGCGTAGCCCTTCTCAACATTTCTTCGCTGGCAGCGTCAGCGTGACGCCGGCGATGTCGTGGAACGAGCGCACCCGCGTGTCGGAGGGATCAACGCGCCTTCACGCCGCGTCGCAGTCTTATAGAGGCCGCAGGCGTCAATCGTCCGATAACATGTTGCCGTCATAACCGCAGGGGGAGGCGGCGCTTCATGAACATCGCCCGGATTCTATACGGCGCCCTTATCGGGCTGATGTCGATCGCCGCTGCGGGGTATGCCGGCTTCTATATCCTCTTTAGCCGAATGGGAGCCGAACGCCCGCCGCTTGCTGGCGTCCATGACGGGCTCAGCCTTCTGACCACCGCGGCGGCGCTATATCTCGGGCTGGCGGCGGCCGCCGGCGTCATGCGGGGCGACTGGGCGCGTGTCGGCAAGGTGTCCGCAGCCTTCTTCGCGCTTACGGTTATCGCTGCGACGGCGCAGGTCAGCGTCTTTTATCTTGGCGCCCGCGAACAGCGCGTTCGAGACCTCACCGCCGCTGAGCCGATCGCAAGCGCTCCGGTCCTGCCCTTACGGGATGCCGCAAGCGCTGCCGCGCCTGTTCCTGAGGCCGCAGAAATCGCCGCCGAGGCGCCTGCGTCCGCTGATGCTGCCGGTTCGTTCGACGCGGCGCGTGAATAGGCCCGGGACAGCGTTGCGCTGGAACGCGTGCTCGCTGAAGAAGGATACAAGAAAGCCGCGTTGGCGAAACGCGACCCGCAATTCGAGGAGCTGGTCGACGCGCCGCTGCTTGTGACGATTTCCACCGCTATCGACGAGCACTTTGATGAGGTGCTTCCACGGTATCCGGAGTGGCGCCAGTCTGCGGACTTTGCACAGGCGCGCGGGGCTCCTGACGGACCGCCTATCGGATGGGCCTTTATCGGCGCCCGTCCGGCGGCTGCGCCGGCGAACGCAGAGAATTCTCGTTCGGATGCCGAGCTTTATCTTCGCATCGTTCTTCCGGGCGAGCGCCTGATTTTCGACATCGAATTTACGGGCAGATCGCCTTGTTTTCAGTATCCGCAGTTCTACGCTTTCGATTCGGCGCTTGAAGGGCAATGGATCAGGGTCACGCGCGAAGGCGAGCGGCCGATCTGGATACCGAGCGGCGCGTTCGGTGAAAAGAAGTTTTTCACGATCAACGCGGAATCGAGAGATCAAGCGGCGCGTTACGCAAATTTCGTCACGGCGACCGCTGATCAAGCGCTATTCTCGGCGCCGACACGCCTTTCTGAAATCGTCGGACGTCCCGAGGAGGGATTCATGACGCCAACCGGCAATCAAGAGGGGGAATTCCTCGAAGTGCGTTGGCGCGTCCTGGCCGCGCCTGAAGATCTGCATGTTCCGGGCAGGTGCCTCTTTATCTCAAATCCCCTGGACGAGCCGCTGCCGGCGCTCAAGACCGATCAGAAAGCCTGGCTGCAAATCCGCAACGGTGAGTCCCGCTGGTACGATTATACCGACTCGGACTGCGGCTGCGACTGACGCCGAATAGGCATAGCGAGCGCGCAACCATCGCCGCCTGTGACCGCCGAAAGCACGTCACCTCGCTTGCGCCATCAGCGCTAAGGGGCGGCCTTCGTTGTCTTTGAAGAAGGCCATCCACTCTTCTGTTCCGTCGGCGTGCATGCGGATCATGTGCGGCGCGTGGGTGATCTCGGCGCCGCGCGCGGCGATGTCTTTTGCGCCCGCATGAATGTCGCCGACGCGGAAATAGAGGATCGAAGCGCCGTCGTCCCCTTCGCCTTCCGACAGGAACAGGCGCACGCCGCCGCAATCGAAGAAAGCCAGATTGCCGTAAGTGTAGAGGTGCGGGAGGCCGACGACCTCCTTGTAGAAATGCTCCGCCGCGCGGATATCTTTCACTGTGCGCGCGATCTGGCCGATGGGCCCGAGATCTGTCGTCATTTTTTCCTTCCTTTCATGAAGCGCGCTCGCGCGGGAAACGCCGTCCCAGCGCTTCAGCGCGGCCTTGCCGTCGAGCCCGAGTTTCAAAAGCGCGTTGGCGACGTGAAACTTCACCGCGTCCGCGCTGACGCCGAGCAACGCCGCGATGCGCGCATTGGTGAGACCGTGACGGACAAGCTCCGTTACCCGCCATTCGGCCGGCGTCAGTTGGTCGTCGTGCCGCGGGCGGCCGCGCTTTCCTTCGCTCATGAAGGGAGGATAGCGGCGAGGACGGGGAATTACCCTACCTGACGCCGCCGCGATTGCCGCCGCGCGCTAGCCGCGCCATACCGCGCGGGGCTTCGCTGATCCGGTTTTCCATGTCCGCGCGTCATTGGCGCACGCAGGCGCATTATTCGGCCTTTTACGCCGCGCAGTTCGTGCTGCTCGGCGTGCAATTGCCGTTTCTGTCGGGCTGGCTCGCGCGGGAAGGGTTTTCGGCGTCCGAGATCGGGCTCCTCAGCGGCCTGTCGCTTGGCGCGCGGCTTCTTTTCGGGCCGGCGGTCGCGTTCTGGGCGGATGAGGGCGGCAATCACCGAACGGCGCTGCGGCTGGTCTCACTGTTGTTCGGCGCCGGCGCGATCGGCCTTGCGCTCTTCGGGGGCAAGCCGCTGATCGCGCTTTCGGCGGTCGCGGTCTTGTGGTCGTTCGGTCTTCTCGTGCCGCTCTCCGACACCGCGATCCTGCGCGCCGACCGGGCGGGAATGCTCCATTATGGCGAGGTGCGCGCGGCGGGCTCGGCCGCGTTCCTCCTCACGAACGTCATCGCGGGCTTCGTCATTGCACGGACGGATCTCGGCGCCGGCGTCGTCATCATGGCCGTCGCCGGCGCCGCGACGTTTGGTATTGCGATGACGCTGCCTCTGTCCGCCTCCCCCTTGCGGGGAGGCCAAAACCGCGCCGCGGTTTTGGGTGGGGGGCGCGGCGCCGCAGAAATGGAGCCGACGCCGGCCGGAATGCCTGACCCCCGCCCGAAATTTGCTTTGCAAATTTCGACCTCCCCGCAAGGGGGAGGTGAAGGGCAGAACCGCTGGCGCGACGCCGCCGCGCTGATGACGGCGCCGTCTTTCCTCCTCTTTCTCCTCGCCGTCGGCCTCATTCAAGGCAGTCACGCGGCCTATTATTCGTTCTCTATCCTTCACTGGTCGGCGCTCGGTTACGGCGCGACGACGGTCGGTTTCCTGTGGGCGACGGGCGTCGTTGCGGAGATTTTTGTGCTGACGCAGGTGAGGGGCCTCGTGAAGCGATGGGGCGCCGAAACGCTCATCATCATCGGCGGCGCGGGCGCGGCACTGCGCTGGACGCTGACGGGACTTGAGCCGCCGCTTCCCGTCCTCTTCGCGGTGCAGGCGCTCCACGCACTGTCTTTCGCGGCCGCCTATCTCGGCGCCGTCGAATATGTCGACCGAAACTTGCCGAAGCGCCTCACCAACACGGCGATGACGCTGATGTCGACCACAGGCGTCGGAGCCATCACCGGGATCGCGACTGTCGCGTGCGGGTATCTTTTTGAAGCGAAGGGCGCGGGGGCGATTTACGCTCTGGTTGCGATGATGGGCGCTGCGGGGGCGGTGGGGGGATTGGCGTTGAGGGGAAGGCGCGGCGAAACGTAGGGTGCATAGAGCGAAGCGAAATGCACCATTCCGCGGTTGCCCGGTGCATTTCGCTTCGCTCTATGCACCCTACCCTTGCTCGACAATTACAACGTCACAACCTGCGCGCCGTCCCAGCCCTTCGCGCCGCCTTCGGTCTCGGCGAGCTTTGCGATCCGCGCCTCATATAAATCGAACAGCGCGATCTTCGCGCCGGGCAACGCTTTCGCTTTCGCGAGGTTCGCGCGCGCCGCTAACCAGTCGCCATTGCGGTAGTCCGCCTGCAGCGCGCGATTGGCTTCTTCAAGCGCGCGGAAGCCCTTGCTCGATTTCAGGAACGGGTTGCCGACGAGCGCGAAGATCGAGAAGGCGCGGTCGGTGCCCATTTCCTTCATGCGGTCGAGCTCAAGGAATGCGAAATGATGGTCGATGCGTTTGTGGATGCCTTCGTCGACGATAATCGCAGGGCCATAGACCATCGCCTGTCGTGAAAGGAACGCGGCGAGCGCCATCGGGCGTCCGACTGCGGAATAGCGGTTGGCGCGGCCCTGTCCCATCGGACCGACGAAGCAGTCGCCGGTCGCAATCCCGATCGCGAGATGAAGCTGCACGCCTTTGAGACGCGGGGCGCCCTGCAACTCTATATTGATGCGGTCCATGCTCTCGATGAGGCGGAGCGCCCCGGCGCAGGCGTCGCGCACATGGTCTGCATTCTCTAACGGCGCGTTGAAATAGGCGAAGATGCGCCCGCCCTCGGCCTGGTCGGCGGCGCCGCCGATCTCGATGATCGCCTTTTTAAGATGCGCGCAGCCGGCGGCGATGAGGTTCGTCACTTCGCCGGGCGTGTCAGCCAGCTTGTCGGTGTCTTCATCGAGCAGGCTCAATTCGCAGGCGAGAATGGTGACGGGACGCTTGACGCCGTCGAGGACTTCCGACTGGCCCTCCTCGCGCACGCGTTTCATCGTCGGTTCGGGAAGGGAGCCCTGATAGGCGCCGCGCACCTTGTCGTCCTTGATCGCTTCGCCGATCGAGCGTCCGCCGGCGACCGAAAAGGCGCCGAGGAAAAGGGCGAGCGCCGGGGCGAGCGGATCGAACAGCGCGCCGCCTTGCGCGAAGAGACCGACCGATACGGCGAAAAGAACGGCGGAAGCCGCGGCGGCGACGCCGGCCGCCTTCCAGAAATCGAGACGCTGCGACCACATGATGGCGGCCGCGCCGAGCGCGAGGACGAGCAGCGCTTCGACATAGCCGAACCAGCCGGGCCGCGTCGCCGCTTCCCCGGCGATGATCTGGCGCGCGAGGAGCGCTTGCGCCTGCGGCATCGACATGTCGCCGCGCGCCGTCTCAACGCGTTGGCCGACCGCGCCGTCAAGGCCGATCAGAACGACCTTGCCGGAGAGAAGGCCGAGCGCCGATTTTTCTTTCAGTAGTTTCCAGGCAGGCGTTGACGGCGTGTCGATGCGGCGCGGGAAATATAGCCGCGTCGAGGCCATGGCGTCGACCGGAACGCTCGCCCCGGCGATTTCGACGCGCGCCGGCGTCTTGCCGACCGCGGTGACGGCGGTCGCGTCGGGCGTAAGGGTGATCGAGGCGGCGCCGCTGGCGAGGCGCGCGGCCTCCAACGCGGCGGCCGGCGCCATTCGTCCGCCTGCGGACCATAAGAGCGGCGCCATGCGCGCAACGCCGTCGGCGTCGGCGGGAAAGGCGGCGACCGTCAGCGGGGCCGCGGCGAGGAGATCGGCGTTCAAGGGCGCGCGCGGGTGCGCGGCCGGGAGGCCGTAAAAACTCTCCGCGCCGGCGTCGATATGGCGGCCGGACTTGGCGTCGGCGCGCTCGAGCACAAGACGCGAGGCCTCGCGCGCGACCGAGGCCGAGCCGATCGCGACCGCGCCCTTCGTCTCGGCGAGGGCGCGCGCGAGCATCAGATCGGTGCTCGGGAGAAGCGCAAGTTGCTGGGCGAGGCGTTCGTCGCGCGCGCCGGCGAGCCAGAAATCGCCGATCGTCTCCGGCGACAGCGGGTCGGGGCTGTCGACGCCCTCAAGATAGAGGACGCCCTTGGCGCCGGCCGAAGCGCTCGTCGCCACGAGATCGGCGATCAGGGAGCGCGGCCACGGCCAGGGCCCGATCTTTTCAATGCTCTCGGCGTCGATTTCGACAAGGTGAATGGGCGAATTGCGGTCGATCTGCGCCGGGAACACGCGCGCATAAAGGTCGAACAGCTGCTCGCGCGGGCCGCCATGGCGCGCCCCGGCATTGGCGAGCGTCATCAGCGCGAGCCCCGCCATCACCGCAACCATCAGCATCAGCGGCAGCGCGCCCAGCCACCGGAACCGCCCAGAAATCGACGATTTGCCCACGCCCGTCACTCCGGCGCCCGCTGGCCCGTTTTCATAGGGGGCTGCCGGCGCGTTAACACTCGTTCACCATAATTCAGGATGAATTTATCATCCCGCCCTAGCATCTACCAATGCAAGCGGCGAGCCGCCGGTAAAGCCCGATCCCGAGTAAAAAATGACGCCCGCCGCCTTTTCCACCGACCTCGACAACGGCACCTTGCGCCTCAAGGCGGCCGGGGACTGGCAGGCGCGTCATCTTGGCGCGATCGACGAGGCGCTGCGCGACTTCGAGGACGACGCCATCGGTCGCGATCTCATCATCGACATTTCAGACGTCGGGCGCCTCGATACGGCCGGCGCGATGGTGTTCGAGCGGATGCTGCGCGCCTGCTCGAAACGGACCGGCGCCTCGCGGATCGTCGGCGGCAGCGAAGCGCACCAGACGCTCATCGCCAATGTCGCCCCGCATGTCGCGCCGTGCGAGGTCGAGCCCGCGCGCCGCAACGCCGCCCTGATGATGGTGAACCGTCTCGGCAACGGGATTGTCGAAGGCTATTACGCAGCGGTTGAGATCTTGAACTTCATCGGTCTCACCCTGACGGCGCTCTGGAAAGTCATCCGTGAGCCGAAGCGCCTGCGGATGACGTCGATTTTCTACCACATGGAAGAGGCCGGCATTAACGCCATGCCGATCATCGGCCTGATGTCGTTCATGATCGGCGCCGTCGTCGCCTTCATGGGCGCGAAAATCCTGCGCCTGTTCAATGCGGAGGTTTTCACCGTCGAGCTCGTCGGCTTGTCGGTGTTGCGCGAGTTTGGCGTCCTCCTCTCGGCGATTCTCGTCGCAGGCCGGTCGGGCAGCGCGTTCACCGCCGCGATCGGCGCGATGAAGCTTCGCGAGGAAATCGACGCGATGAAGGCCCTCGGCCTTGATCCGATCGAGACGCTTGTGCTGCCGCGCACGATCGCGCTTGTCATCATGATGCCGGTATTGACGTTTCTCGCCTCCATTCTCGGCATCATCGGCGGCGGCCTCGTCGCGGCGACGGCGATGGATATTTCCCCGGCCTTTTTCGTCGGGCGCCTGCAGGAGACGATATCGCTCGAAAATTTCTGGGCCGGCCTCATCAAGGCGCCGTTCTTCGCGTTCGTCATCGCCATCATCGGCTGTTATCAGGGCATGGAAGTGCAGGGCAGCTCCGAAAGCCTCGGCCAGCGCACGACGCTCTCGGTCGTCCAGTCGCTTTTCATCGTCATCATTCTCGACGCGTTCTTCGCGATGTTCTTCCTGGAGATTGACTTTTGAGCCTCCGCGACGGGGAAGCAGTCATCGAGGTCGAAGGATTGCGCACGCAATTCGGCGAGAACGTCATTCATGACAATCTCGATCTTTGCGTCCGGCGCAACGAGATCATCGGCGTCGTCGGCGGTTCCGGCACGGGCAAATCCGTCCTGATGCGCGCCATCATCGGGCTCAAAGAGCCGTCGGCGGGGATTGTCCGCGTCTTCGGCGAGGATTTTTACGGGCTCGATCCTGAGGGCCGCCTCGCGGTCGAGCGGCGCTGGGGCGTGCTCTTTCAGGGCGGCGCGCTTTTTTCGTCGATGACCGTCGCTCAGAACGTGATGGCGCCGATCAACGAGCATCTCGGCCTGCCGCGCGATCTCGCCGCCGACATCGCGGCGATGAAAATATCGATGGCCGGCCTGCCGCCGGATGCGGGCGCGAAATTCCCCTCGGAGTTGTCGGGCGGCATGTCAAAACGCGCAGGACTTGCGCGCGCGCTGGCGCTCGATCCGGAAATCGTCTTCCTCGACGAGCCGACGGCGGGGCTCGATCCCATCGGCGCGGAGAACTTCGACCGGCTTATCGTATCCCTCAAGGAATCCTTAGGGTTAACGGTGTTTATGGTCACCCATGATCTCGATACGCTGCATGCGACGTGCGACCGTGTGGCGGTGCTGGCGGAGAAAAAGGTGATTGCGATCGGCCCCTTGGACGAGGTGCGCCGTTCCGGTCATCCCTGGATACAGGAATATTTCTCCGGTCCGCGCGGACGGGCGGCGCTGGGGGCGAAAAAAGCGGACGCGCTCGCGCCCGCCGGGAAGGTGTAAGGCATGGAGACGCGCGCGCATTACGTCGTTGTCGGCGCGGTCGTGCTTGTGCTCATCGCGTCGGCGTTTGCGTTCGTCCTCTTCCTGTCGCAATCCCGCGACGGCTTCGACAAATACGACATCATCTTCCGCGAGCGCGTGTCGGGCCTCACCGTCGGCGCCGCGGTCAGTTTCAACGGCATCCAGAAGGGCGAAGTGCGCGATCTGACGATCTCGCCGAACGATCCCTCGGTCGTCATCGCCCGCATCGAGGTCGATGACGACACACCGGTCAAGACGGACACCAAGGCCGAGCTCGAACTCGTCGGCTTCACCGGCCTCGCCATCATCCAGCTTGTCGGCGGCAGCGCCGAGGAAGAGCTTTTGAAGAACGTCACGCGCGGCATTCCCCGCATCGAAGCGGACAGCGCCGGCATTGCGCAGCTGATCGCCGGATCGGGCGAAATCATCGCTTCGGCGAACCGGCTGTTGTCCGCCGAAAACACCGAATCCTTCACGAATATCCTGACAAGCGTCGAAACCTTGACGGCCACCCTCGCCGGGCAGGAAGACGAAATCGCCGCGACGATTGAAAACACGGCAAAACTCACCGCCAACCTCGCGACCGCGACGGAAAAACTCTCGCGCACTGCGGATAATCTCGACAAGCTCCTCGCGACCGAGGCGCCCGCGACGCTTGAGGAGACGCAGCTTCTGATGGCGGAACTGCGCGCCGCCGTCGCGGAGAACCGCGAACAGATCCGCATCTTCACCGATCAGGGCCTCGCGCAGGTCGGGCCCGCTGTCGCCGAAGCACGCGCGATGTTCCGGACGCTCGATCAGGTCTTGCGCGAAATCGACCGCGACCCGCGCGGCTATCTGCTGGGCGAGTCGACGCCGCGCTATGAGGGGGAACAGCCGTGAAGAAGGGATTGGGGATTAGGGATTTGGGACTGGTAAACAGCGCCGCGGCGCGACTGCTTCAAAGTCGCGCCCTAATCCCTAATCCCAAATCCCTAATCCCTCTAGTCGCGCTAACGCTCTCCGCCTGTGTTTCCGTCCTTCCGGAAGCCGCGCCGCCTTCCGCGCGCTACACGGTGAGCGACGTGACAGTTGAGACCCTTTCCGCGCCGGTCGCATGGACGCTCGGCGTCGAGGAGCCGGATGCGACGCTCGCTTATAACACCGCCAAGATCGCGCTGACGCGCGGCCCGGGCCGCATCGAATATTATTCGGGCGGGGAATGGGTCGATCGCGCGCCGCGCCTTTTCGGCATCGCGCTCGTCCGCAGTTTTGAAAACACCGGCGCGATCAAGGGCGTCGGCAGCCGGCTGACATTGCCGGTTTCGACCTATGTTCTGCAGACGGACGTTCGCCGCCTCGGCGTCGTTCATGGCGGCGGGGAAAAGCGCGCCGAAGTCACGGTCTTCGCCCGCCTCACCAACGGCCGCAGCGCCATCCACGCCTCGAAACTCTTTTCAGCGGTCGAACCCGTCGCGGCCGACAATCCGCAAGCCGCAGCCGCGGCGCTCGACGCCGGCCTCTCCGCCATCCAGCGGGAAGTCGTCGCTTGGACGCTGGAAGAGGCCGGGCGGGCGCCCGCAAAATAGCGTGTGTCAATCCGCTGGCGGCGTCAGCAGACGAAGTCGGCGCCTGAACGCGCCGCCGATGCTCGCTGCCATCGGTTCCGGAAAATCGTCGGGAAGGGCGCTGATTGTCGCGTCCAGAGCGCTCTCACCGACAGATTTCAGCTCTTCTATAATTTTGATCACGGCCCGCGCAGGCAGGCCGCTGGCGCCGGCGGTCTCGAAGAAATGACGCGCCGCAATCCAATCGACGACATAATGCTTGCTGCTTCCGACTGACATCGCGAGCTTCAGCTTGTTACGGCTGATTTGGCCGAGATCGGCGGCGGGCTGCGCCGACAAGATGTCGTAGAGCGGCGTCATCCGGAAACTTCCGAGCGGCCCAAGATAGAGACTAAAATTCTTTGCGTGGCCGTCAGTGGCGGCAAGAAGCCAGAATGCGATTTGAGCTTTGAGAAAGGCGGCGCGATCCTCTTCAGGTTCGTCGCTCGCGCGTAGGAGGTCGAGTATCGCTTTGGCGCCGGGTCCTCCTGCCGACTGGTATTTTTGTGTCGGAGCGACGCCAAGCGCCTGGCAGAAATCTTCCTGCGGCACGCGCATTGGCAGCGTTTCGCTCAACCACTTTCGGTCAAACCGCTCGACGACGAGGACGCGTGCGTCTTCGAATTGGGCGATGGCGACGTTCGCCGCGCGAAGGCCGAGGGCAGCGGCGAGCCTCATGCACAAGAATTCGTTCTCGACGCTTTTCGACATATCAATGCCGCTTGGCAATAAGCCGATTTGGGGCTTCAATATGTGCGTTGTCGGCGTCGCGCTTCGCGGCAGGCGCCATTCATCGCGCCATCGCAGCAGCGCTGTCTTCTCCTGCGCGCCGGCGATGGAAATGCGAAATTCCTCATCCGCGTTCAAACCTAGAGGCGCCGTGGCGAGCGCTTTGATCTTTCGTGCAATCCCGGAGTCATCGATCACGTCGCTGTCGGAGGCGTCGGCTGACGGCGGCGTCTCGTCTTCGGGAAGAAATTGCAGCGCGCCGATGCAGTCGCGTCCGATCGCAGACAGGAGGCTATAAGCGTCGTCGCCCTCGGCCCCGACGCGTTCGGCGACACGCCGCCGCAGCGCTTGTCCATCTGGCAGAAGATTGTCGAAGACAGCGATAACGGGCGCACCCGCATATCGCTCCTCTCTCAGCGGCATCGACAGCGAGACGGGAATCGCGTCGGCGTTTGCGAGCCATGTTTCGTCGTAGGCGAATGAGATCGCGCCCCCCGCCTGTTTTTCGAGCAGGCCGACGCGGCTGCGGTTGAGATAGACGCTGAGCGGCTTATGAGCGCGTTTACGCCCCATCGATCGGACCTTCGACCGACAGCTTTCGCCGATCGCGCACGATGAGTTCTGCGCCGAGGACGCTCATCACATCGAACACAGTTTTAAGGCGCGCGCCTTGCTCGCCGCTTTCGAGTGCGGAAATTGTCGCCTGGCGTACACCGGCTTTGTCGCTTAGCTCAGATTGACTGAGACCAAGGCGACGTCGCCGCCGTCGCAAAATTGCGCCGATTTGCTTAGCTGTCCTGGCGGGTTCGTCCATCGAGAGACCTCATCCCATTGATACGAAATTCCGTATAAAACTACTTTATGCGATTTTTCGTATAAAGCAAGCCCATACGAAAAACCGAATAATGATGCTTGCTTTTACGCGAAATACCCGACCGTCGCGCCGACGAGGAGGTAGACGCGCCCCAAGGGCGAAGAGAGGTACTGTTCGAGTTCCTCATCCGCCGTCTCAAGGGTCGTCGCGTCTTCGAGGAGGCGTTCAAAGCCCTGCAGGAAGTCGTGGATGCCGCGTTCGAACGCCTTGTCGCGGGCGCCTTCCGCGCGGATGCGCCGTTTCACGTCCGATTCATTGAGGCGCAACAGGCGGTTGGCGAAGACATTGCGGTCGCCGCGCTCGAACCGTTCGAGGAGCGCCGGCGGCGGCTCGCCGTAAAGGCGCGTTTCAAGATCGAGCGTGAAATCCTGCAAAGTCGCGATGATCCGCATCGCGTTCTGCGCGCTGTTGCGTGCGTCGCTCGCGCGGCGGTCGGCGGCGCCGAGATCGAGCGGTTCAGCTTCGTCGGTCGCCGACAGGATCTCGCGCCAGCTCACGTCCTGTTTCGAGCGCTTGTCGTCATCGTCGGGCGCCGCGCGTTCAGGCGCTTTGGCGGCGCTTCGCTGCACCTTTGGTTTTTCGATATCGGCGGCGATTTCGTCGAGCCGCGCCGCGCCGTTTCCTTTAACGCCCTTGCCGAGTTCAAGGACGTTCGACCGGTCGGCGGCGGGCGGCGGGCGTTTGGCCTGCGCGGCTTTTTCCGCCTCAAGTTTTTTCGCTTCCTCGGCGCGGCGCTTTTCCTCGGCTTCTGCGGCCTTGGCGGCGCGTTCGGCTTCCGCTTTCGCCGCGCGCTCGGCTTCTGCGGCAAGGCGCGCCTTTTCCGCTTCGGCGGCGCGCGCGATTTCGGCGGCGCGGGTTTTCTCAATCGCGGCCTGCGCCTCGGCGAGGCGGGCCGCCGCTTCCTGTTCGCGCAGCTGGTTCTCGGCGAGTTTTGAGAGGCGCTCGGTCTGCGTGGCGATCGCATCGGCGAGACGGTCGGCGCGTTTTCTCTGCTCGTCGATCAGCGATTCAAGCCGCGCATTTTCGAGTTCGAGCGCGGCGCGCGCGCTTGCAAGTTCCTTGTTGCGTTCATCGACGCGCTTTGACGCCGTCTCGGCGGCGGCGAGCGCGTCGTCGGCATGTTTGCGCGCGTACTCGCCGGCTTTGGCGACTTCCTCGGAGGCCTCGCGGGAAGCGGTCACGGCCTTTTTCGCCGCTTCGGTGACGAGGTTTGCGGCGGCGGCGGCGCGGTCGGCGTCGTTCGCGGCGGCGGCGACGGACGACATCGTCGCTTCGCGCACCGTATCGACGGCGCGCGCGGCGGCTTCGGCGACGCGGCGGGATTCGCGCGTCGTGAATTCGACGGCGGTCGTCGCGGCGCGCTCGGATTCGGCGCGCGCCACTTCAATGGCGGCGTCGGCGCTTTTCTTGGCGTCTTCGGCCGCGCGCAGCGAGAACTGGCCGACATTGGCGGCGTTGCGCGCCGCGCTTTCGGCGGCGGCGTCGGCGATCTTGGAAGCGCGCTCGCTGGCGTCCCTTACAGACGCTGAAGAGGCTTCAATCGAACTTGCGGTCAGTTTCACGCGGCCGTCGGCGTCCATCAGCGCGGAGGAGAGCGCTTCAAAGCTCATCAGCGCGCGCCCGGCCGCCGCTTCAAGGCGCGACAGGCGTTCTTCAAGCCGCGTCTCGGCGTCGCCGACGGACCCCGACGCGCTCTGCAGCGACAGGATATTCGCCTGCGCTTTTTCGGCGATCGCGGTTGCAAAATCGTCGGCGCGCGCATTCAGCGTTTCGGTGAGATCGATGAGGCGCGCGCGTTCGACTGCGACGCGGTCGGCCGCGCCCGACGCCTTGTTTTCGATCGCGAGCCCCGCCTGCTCGATCGCGCCGACATGCTGGCGGATCATCGCTTCGGCGGAGGCGAGGCGGATCAGCGCATCGTCAATGCCGGCGTTCAGCTTGTCGACCTGGCCGCGCACAACAGCGCCGACGGTCTCGACATTTCTGATCGCGGCCCGGTCGGGCTCGATATATTGGCGCGCCGCAGCGGCGGCCGCTTCCGCCGCGCCGAGCGCCGGCGCCATGACGGCGACAATCCGGCCGAGAAGGATCAAGATCGCCGGCACGATCAGCGCGAAGGCGAGCGCCCAGGATCCGTATCCCGAGACGATCTGAAACCCCGCCGCCGATCCCGTCACTTTCAGATGCGCCAGAAACCAGCCGAGCGGGGCGGCGACGGCGACCGCCAGAACCGAGAGCAGCGCCGCAAAGCGGCAGGCGAGTTCGATCGTCTTGCTGCGCATGACGAGGCGGCTCGCGCTGAGGCTTGCTTCGTCGAGCGCCGTCAGCGGCGCGGTCGATCTTGCGTCCCCGGCGCCCGAAAATTCAGGCGCAGCATGAAAGCGGACGCGGGCCTTGCCCGCCTCCGTTCCGGAAGCGCCTGTTAACTCTTGGGAATCTTTCATTCTTCCCGCCACGGCCGTCGGTAGGCGACATAGCTCAATTTATGGTGAACGCCAATTAAGCGCGGCCTGACCCTCGTCCCTTGCCCCGTCCTGCCGGTGCGGCTACCCGAAAGAAAAGCCCGGCACAGTCAGAACAGACGGACAGGGACGGAACCATGCGCTCAAACAGCCAAGTCGCGATGAATTTCGGGCTCGATCCGATGATCGAGGAAATGCGCGATCAGGTCGCGCGCTGGGTCGACGAACGCCTCGCCCCGCGCGCGGCGGAAATCGACGCCACCAACAAATTCCCGCGCGATCTCTGGCCGGAGCTTGGGGCCCTCGGCCTTCTCGGCGTCACGGCGGATGAAGACTATGGCGGCGCCGGGCTCGGCTATCTCGCCCATTGCGTCGTCGTCGAGGAAGTGAGCCGCGGGTCGGGCGCGATCGGCCTTTCCTACGGCGCGCATTCCAATCTTTGCGTCAACCAGCTCAATCGCAACGCCACGAAAGCGCAGAAGGCGAAATACCTGCCGAAGCTCATTTCGGGCGAGCATCTTGGCGCGCTTGCGATGTCGGAGCCGGGCGCAGGGTCCGACGTCGTCGGCATGAAACTGAAGGCGGAGAAACGCGGCGACCGCTACGTCCTCAACGGCACGAAAATGTGGATCACCAACGGACCGGACGCCGACGTCGTCGTCGTCTACGCCAAGACCGACCCGAACGCCGGCCCGCGCGGCATCACCGCCTTTATCGTCGAGAAGGGTTGGAAAGGCTTCAAGGCGGCGCAAAAGCTCGACAAGCTCGGCATGCGCGGATCGGACACCGGCGAGCTCGTCTTTGAAGACTGCGAAGTGCCGGAGGAAAACATCGTCGGCACGCTGAACGGGGGCGTCGCCGTCCTGATGTCGGGCCTCGACTATGAGCGCGTCGTCCTCTCGGCCGGGCCGATCGGCATCATGCAGGCCTGCATGGACACGGTTATTCCTTACGTCCACGAGCGAAAACAGTTCGACAAGCCGATCGGCTCTTTCCAGCTCGTGCAGGGAAAGCTCGCCGACATGTACACGACAATGAACGCCTGCCGCGCCTATGTGTACGCGGTGGCCGCCGCCTGCGACCGGGGCGAGACGACGCGCCAGGACGCCGCGGGATGCATCCTCTACGCGGCGGAAAAAGCGACGCAGGTAGCGCTCGACGCCATCCAGCTTCTGGGCGGCAACGGCTATATCAACGACTATCCGACCGGGCGCTATTTGCGCGACGCGAAACTTTACGAAATCGGCGCCGGGACGAGCGAGATCAGAAGGATGCTGATCGGACGGGAGATTTTTGAGCGGACGGTGTAGGGGCGCACGTTGTCAGCTCAGCACTCATTCGCACAAAAGCTTCGCGCGCTTTCAGAGATTGTCTCTGAGGAACAACGGGAAGCGCTCAACCAGGCTGCGCTAATCGAAGAATCCGGGAGATGGGCTGCGTTCAATACGAAGTTGAGCGGCCTTGCGCAAGCCGGAGTGCAAGACCCTTGGAAATTGCAGGTCATAGCCGGACTGGCCGCGACGACATTCGCAGAAGCTCATAGGATCGTCTCGGCGGCTCAGACGAACGGCGATGAAGCATTATTGGCTTGGACCGTCAGAAACCTGCTGGAATTGAGCGTCTGGTCGAAGTTTGTGGAGAAGTCATGCGCAAACATGCGCCGAATTTTCGAAGACGCAGGGCGCGACGCAGACGAACTCTACAGGAGTGTCATCACCGAATTGGGTATCGAAAATCAACTTGCGACGGCGCATGATCATATCTTTTCAGGACGGAATAACCTCAAGGCGCGCGCGGCTTTTGAAGGCATAGACGACCTAGAATCAAAATTTTTGGATGTCAGGTCTGCGGCCAAAGCAATCGAATTCGAGTCTGAATTCCAATTCTACAACAAGCAGCTTTCAAAACTCGCGCATCCAACCGCGATGCGAATCGTCGGCACAAAAACTCAGGAAGCCGAAACTATCTCCCGAGGATTTTATTTGGGAGTTGGATGCATGTTCTTCTCGGAGGCATTCACTTCGCAGGAGCAATTCCTCTTGGGGTTCGATGCGGCCAATTCTGCGGGAGCTAATCTTAAAACGGATTAATCGTCGCGACGCCCGTCGGCCTGAGATGCGCGATCACGCGCCTCGCCCATCGCTTTCAGTCGATCATAGGCGTCAACGGACAAGACGATGACTTTTTTCGACCCGCGCCAAATCACGGATTGCGGCTCGAACTCAGCGGCGTCAACAAGTTGTTCAAAGCAAGCGGCTGCGTCCCGCATGGACCATAAGGGGATCGCCTTTCGAGGTCCTTTGGGCTTCATTCGGCCGCCCCTTGCGCCAATAGCAAATTCACCCCGCCCAGGCCCGCCGTCTTTTCGCGAGGTGCGTCTGGCGCATGTAATATTGCGCGAGCGGTTTTGAGGTGAGGCGCGCGGCGGCGACGCCGAACATGACCGCAATCGCCGTCACCGTCAGCACCGCGTCGGCGTCGAGGAGCGCCGGGTTGCCGATCAGCATCATCACGAAGAGGGCGGAAGCCGCGCCCGGCGCGCCGCCGAACCAGGCGAGGAACATCTGGCTCTCTTTGGTGATCGAGGGCGTCTGCAGGATCGCAAGGCGGGGCCCCGCGCGCATCACCGTCACGGCGGCGAGCGCGAAGACGACGCTCAACATGTCGGCTTCCAGAAGGCGCGGCAGCAGAATGGCGCCGAAACCGAAATAGGCGGCGGGGATCACCGCGCGATCGACATAGCGGCGAATGCGAAGGCGCGTCGTCGAGGAGGCTGACGTCTGCTCGCCCCAGAGAAGGCCGGCAGCCGTGGCGCCGACAACGGGATCGGCGCCGATCGCGGGGCCGATGACGAACATGATGACGCCGGCGAGGATCGCAAACTGCCCGTCGAGCGAGCGCTGCTGCAGCGTACGGCGCCGATACCAGGCGCCCGCCGCGGCGGCGGCAAGGCCGAAAACGCCGCCATAGGCAAAACCCTTCAGGACGGAGAAACTCGCCTCCATCAGCGGTCCGAGCGCGGGCTCGTTGGGCGTCGCCGCGGTCGCGTTCGCGGCGAGCAGCGTCGCGAAAGGGATGCCGAGCGCGATGATCGCCGCGCTTTCGTTTCTGACGGCGGCCTTGATCGTCGCGGGGGCGGGCGTTGCTGCGACGGCGCGCCGGTCGAACGCCGCGCCGTTCAGCATCAGCGCGCCGCCGACCAGCATCGCCGAGGGGATCGACAGCTGCGGCAGCATGATGAAAGCCGCGAGCGAGCAGGCGAAGAAATAGATCGGCGCCCCGCCGAAAGTGAGCCGGAACGCCGACGGGCATTGCCGCGCCAGGCGGCTGACGCGCAATTGCGCGGCGGAAGCAAAGCCGAGCATGGCGAGCGCGGCTTTGGCGGCGAAAGCGACCGCGTCCGCCGGCGGCGCGGGCGCCTTCAGCAGGCTGACCATCGCGGCGAGGATCGCGCCCGCGGCGATGAGGAGGGCGGGGGCGGCGGCGGCGCGGCGCGCATAAGGGTGCGCTGCGACCGCCGGAATCGCGATAAGCGCCGCAATGAACGCAAGCCAGATCATTCGGCCCTGAACCCGGGGATTTTCGTCGAAACTTAGCCCTACGCCTTTTCGACGATTTCAACTCTGAATTGATCCGGCGAATCGCGCAATCGTAAAAAGGGATGAAAATCGCGCAATCTTTTCATCAGCTTAAATGGTTAACGCGCGCGTCCCCAAAGTTATCCCCCTCTTTATCCCCCACCTTATCCCCCTCTTTATCCGACACCCTTTCGAAGGCCCTATGCTCCTTGCGTGACGGTGAAGACCGGGGCGCGGCAAGGAGACGGTATGACGAAGCGGGAAACGGCGACGAAAGACGGGGCGGCTAAGGGCAGCGCGGGCGAGAATCCGCGCGGTCGGCTCAAACGCGCGGTGGCGAAGGGCGCGCCGAAAATCGCGCGCGAGCTTGGCGGGCCGCTCGCCGGCGCCGCGGTCGAAGCGCTGTCGCGCGCGATCTTCGGCAAGGAGGCCGTGCCGGAGGAGACGCTCGCCGAGGCGATCGAGACCGCGAGCGCGGACCAGCTCCTCGCGCTCAAACGCGCCGACAATGAATTCCGGATCGCGATCCGCCAGGCGGCGGTCGAGGAACAAAGGATCGACGCCGGCGACCGGGCGAGCGCGCGCGAACGGCAGGCGACAATGCGCGACTTTACGCCCTCCATTCTCGGCGCGCTCATCATCGCCGGTTTTTTCCTGACTCT
>CAZHUI010000001.1:48556-109642 GCA_964535605.1 uncultured Caulobacterales bacterium | reverse complement strand
GGCGCCTATATCTGCGGCGAGGAAACGGCGCTGCTTGAAAGCCTCGAAGGCAAAAAAGGCCAGCCGCGCCTGAAGCCGCCTTTCCCGGCAGGCGCGGGGCTCTACGGCTGTCCGACAACCGTCAACAATGTCGAATCGATCGCGGTTGCGCCGACCATCATCCGCCGCGGCGCGCAGTGGTTCAAGAAATTCGGCCGCGACAATAATGCCGGGACGAAGATTTTCTGCATTTCCGGCCATGTCAATCGCCCCTGCAATGTCGAGGAGGCGATGTCGATCCCGCTCCGTACGCTGATCGACCGCCATGCGGGCGGCGTGCGCGGCGGCTGGGAAAACCTGAAGGCTGTCATCCCTGGCGGGTCTTCCGTGCCGCTGTTGCCGAAACATATCTGCGACGACGTGCTGATGGATTTTGACGCGCTGCGCGACGTAAAATCAGGTCTTGGAACGGCCGCGGTCATCGTCATGGATCAGTCGACGGACGTCGTCGCCGCCATCGCGCGCATTTCCTACTTCTACAAGCATGAAAGCTGCGGCCAGTGCACGCCCTGCCGCGAAGGCACGGGCTGGATGTGGCGCGTGCTTGAGCGCATGGCGGTCGGGGATTCGACGACGGCGGAAATCGACCGCCTCCTCGATGTCGCCGGTCAGGTTGAGGGTCATACGATCTGCGCGCTCGGCGACGCTGCGGCCTGGCCAGTGCAGGGCCTCATCCGCCATTTCCGGGGCGAAATCGAAGACCGCATCAACCGATACCGGTCGGACCGGCGCCACGTTCCGATGGCTGCCGCGGAATAAACCGCGCCGCAAGAAGCGCGGCTTCTGACCATCGACGGCGCGCTATTCGGCGGCGTTGAGCGCCGGTGAAAATTGCAGTTCCGCAAGCCGGGCATAAAGGCCGCCGCGCGCGAGCAATTCCTGATGCGTGCCCTGATCGGCGACGCGCCCCTCATTCATCACGATGATGCGGTCGGCTTTGAGGACCGTCGCCAGCCTGTGCGCGATGACGATTGTCGTGCGGCCTTTTGAGATGCGCTCAAAGGCGATCTGGATCAGCCGCTCGCTCTCGGAATCGAGCGCGCTCGTCGCCTCGTCAAGGAGGACGATCGGCGCATTGCGCAGGATCGCGCGGGCAATGGCGAGGCGCTGGCGCTGTCCGCCTGACAAGGTCGCGGCGCTTTGCCCGAGCGGCGTGTCGTAGCCGTCAGGAAGCGCGCGGATGAAATCATCGGCGTTGGCGGCGATCGCGGCGGCGCGAACCTCGTCATCGCTCGCGCCGGGGCGGCCGAACCGGATGTTGTCGGCGGCGCTTCCAGCAAACAGCGGCGCGCTCTGCTGCACGATTGAAATCGCGCGCCGGAGGTCGGCCGGTTCGAGGCGCCGGATATCGACGCCGTCGATTGAAATGGCGCCCGCCTGCGGATCGTAGAACCGCAGCAGCAATTGAAAGATCGTGCTCTTGCCGGCGCCGGACGGTCCAACCAGCGCCGTAGTCTTTCCCGCCGCGAAGTCCAGCGAGACTTCCCTCAGCGCCGGCATTTCCGGACGCGCCGGATAGGCGAAAGCGACAGTGCGCAACGCGATCGCGCCGTTGACCGGCGAAGGCAGGGACAGCGCCGGGGGCTCCGCCCTAATGTCTGATTGCGCCGCGAGAAGCTCCATCAGCCGCTCGGTGGCGCCGGCCGCACGCATCACCTCGGCGTAAGTCTCAGTAAGGATCCCGGCGCCGCTGACGGCGACGAACGCGTACATCACGAACTGCGTCATGGCGCCGGCCGTCAGCGCGCCCGATTGCACCTGCGTGGCGCCGAACCACAGCACCGCGATCAGCCCGCCGAGAATGAAGGTGAATATGGCGCCGGTCATCCATGCGCGCACGGTGATGCGGTCGAGGGCCGCCTTGAAGGTGCGCTCGGCCGCCTCGCGGAAGCCGCCGCTTTCCTGCGGCTCGCGCGTAAAAGCCTGGACGGTCTCGATCGCGCTGAGGCTTTCGCTCGCGCGCGCCGAGGCGTTGGCGAGGCTGTCCTGACTGGCGCGCGACAGGCGCTGCACGCGCCGTCCTGACAGGATGATCGGCGCCAGCATCAACGGCCCGACGGCCAGCATCATCAGGGCGAGTTTCCAGCTGACGAAAAACATCAGGAGAAGCGCGCCAATCGTCGTCGCCGTCGTGCGCAGCGCGACGGAAATCGAAGAACCGATCAGCGTCTCGATCAGCGTCGTATCGGTCGTCAGGCGCGAGACGACTTCGCCCGTGCGCACATTTACATAAAATGACGGGCTGAGCGTCAGCAGATGGTCATAGACGGCCATCCTGATGTCGGCGACCACGCGTTCGCCAAGGCGGCTGACAAAGTAATAGCGCAGCGCGCTGACGAGGCCGAGAAGAACGGCGACGACAAAACCGACGAGAAAATAGGCCGTCAGGTCGTCGCCGACCTGCATGGTTCGGCAAACGGCGGAATCGGGCGCGGCGGCGAAACCGCAATCGACGACGACGCGAAAGGCCGCCGGCAAAGCGAGCGACAAGGCGGCGGCGAGAATGAGGAAAACTGCAAAAGCGCTGAGAAGGCCCGAATAGCGAAGTATGAAGGGCGCGAGCCGCAATAGCGGTTTGACGCTGCGCGCCTTCGCCCGGTGTTCGGCGTCGCGCGCGAGATCCGCCGCGAATCCCGACCCGCGGTCCAAGTCCGCCCGCGCCGCCGCGGCGTCCGATGTCTGTCGTTCGCTCATGGTCAGGCCTTCGGCGCGCTATCGCCGGGCGAGGGCGGCGGCACGAACAGCATCACTGTCTGAAACGCGGCCGCCGCCGCGGCGCCCCCTGACAGGCACAAAAGCATGCCGCCGACCGTCGTCCCCAGAATGAGTTTCGCGAATTTCACCGCCATGAGCAGAACGCAAAGCGCGATCGCGGCGCGCGCGTAGAACCGGAGGAGATCGGAAAACTCGTCCCCCCCCTGAAATTGCGCGGCGAAGCGCGGCCAGGCGATATAAATGTAAAGCCAGCAACCAAGTCCCGCAGCGACAATTGCGGGAGCGAGCGACCAGCCGCGAAAGAGCCCGGTCAAGATTGTTCGCGCCTCGGTGAAGCTGAGCGCCGCAAGCCCCGCGCCAATGACGCCGTAAATCGCGGTGATCCCGAGAGACAACAGCGGTTTGGCGTTCCGCGCGCGGCGGAATGCGCCATCTTTCGCCGGTATGCCCCAATTGCGCGTCAACGGTCCGCTCCGCCAGAAATCAGGAAACTGCCGCGCCCAGGCGCAGCCTCACCGCCTCAAATACGCGCTCGAACATCGGTTCGGTCAGGCGGCCGGTATTCGTGTTGTATCGCGAGCAGTGGTAGCTGTCGAACAGGAAAAGCCCGCCTTCAAGCGCGTGTTCGGCGCCGTGCGCAAAGGGCGCTTCCTTCGGCTTGACGCCAAGGGCGGCCAGCGTCGATTCATGCGCAATCCGCCCGAGCGCCACGATGGCGCCAAGCCGATAGAGCGATTTGATACGCGCCGACAGAAAGGGCCGGCAGGTCTTGATCTCGGCGGGCGTCGGTTTGTTTTCTGGCGGCGCGCAGCGAACCGCGTTGGTGATCATCGTACCCGTCAGCGCAAGACCGTCATCGGGCCGCGCGTCATAGACGCCCCGGGCGAAACCGAACTTGAGCAAGGTTCGGTACAAGAGGTCGCCCGCGAAATCGCCGGTGAACGGCCTTCCCGTACGATTGGCGCCGTGAAGTCCCGGCGCGAGCCCGACTATCAGCAGCCGCGCATCATCTCGTCCAAACGACGGAGCGGGCCCGTTGAAATAGTGAGGGTAGGTGACCGCGTTTGCGACGCGGTAACCCTCGAGACGCGGGCAAAAGCTGCAGCTCTTGAGCGGCTCCGGGTCTGTTTCCGGCAGCGTCTTTAAGGCGTTCCTCAACGTAAAAACGTGGTTTCAGGTGACGTCTTCAAGGTCATCCTCAAACTCGCTCTCAAATTCGTCGTCCCCGTGATCGCCGGCGCCGGGCGCCGGGCGCGTGCGCTTGGGCGGCCCGCCGGTGCGCCCGATTTCTTTTTCGAGGTCGGCAAGATCGAAGAACCTGTCGGCCTGCCTGCGCAGTTCGTCCGACGCCATCGGCGGCTGGGACTTGATGGTCGATACGACCGTCACCCGGACGCCCTGCGCCTGCACGGCCTCAATCGCCCGGCGAAAATCGCCATTGCCCGAAAACAGGATCATGTGGTCGATCCGCGACGAGAGCGCCATCATCTCAACCGCAAGCTCGATGTCAGTCGATCCCTTGAAGCGCTTGCGGCCTGTAGCGTCCGTGAATTCGCGCGCGATCTTCGTGACCATGGTGTAGCCGTTGTAGTCCAGCCAATCGACGAGCGGTCGAAGCGGGGAATAATCCTGGTCGCGATCTTCCTGGATCGATGTGAAATAGTAGGCGCGGACCAGCTGGCACGCAGAGCGAGACTTAGCCAGCAAGCTCTTGTAATCCATGTCGAAACCCAACGCTCTTGCAGCTTTGTAGAGGTTGGCGCCGTCGATAAAGAGCGCGGTCTTTTCAGACTCGCGCATGCCCAGAAAACTGTTCATTGAACCCTCAGTCAGCCCGTGGGGGAAATACGCTCTACTTATGCGCCGATCAAACAGCGAATATCCCGTAAATACATGATTCTTATCGGCTTAGGATCAAGCCTACCGTTCTGCGGCCGAGCGCCGCAAGATGTGATGAGGCTTGCGATCGGGATCCTTGGGGCGCAGTTCGGCCTGGACCAGGTCTCGAGTTTCTACGCTTCCCCGGCCTGGCCCGACCCGCTCGATCCGCCGTTCATCAATGCCGTCGCATCTCTTAGCGCCGCGCCGCCGCCGATGGCCCTTTTGGAGCAGCTGCACAGGATCGAAGCCGCTTTTGGCCGCCGAAGGGCAATAAAGAATGCGCCGAGGACCCTCGACCTCGACATGCTCCTCTATGATGATCTGGCCTCCGGCGGTCCGCTCCTCCTGCCGCATCCGGGGCTCGAGTCCCGGGATTTCGTGCTCGCCCCGCTCGCGGAAATTGCGCCGGACCTCCGGTCTCCGCTGTCTGGACGGACGATTTCGGCGCTGTTGGCAGGGTTGGAAACAGTTTCGGCCGTTCGGCTCGGCCCCTGATTTTTGCGTTGCAGCGGTTGTCTTGGCGCTGGGGAACCGCTATCCCGCAAGGTTCAGCGAGCCTTCCCGAAGGCCGCATCCCCATGCCCTTGAGGAGCCCCCCTGATGGCGCGCGTCACGGTTGAAGACTGCGTAGAAAAAGTGCCGAACCGGTTCGATCTCGTTCTGCTCGCGTCGCACCGCGCCCGCGTGCTGACGTCCGGCGCGACCCTGTTTGTCGATCGCGACAAGGACAAGAACCCGGTCGTCGCCTTGCGCGAGATCGCCGATGGCGGGCTCGACACCGAGGTCTTGCGCGAAGATCTCGTCGTCTCGCTGCAAAAGCAGTTCAATGTCGATGACGACGCGAGCGGCGCGGGCATTGAAAAGGCCGACGCTCCGGAATTCGACCGTACCGACCAGGACGCGTTCATTCAGCAGATCAAGGCGGCCGGCATGACGACGCCGCAATCGCTGCCGAAGGGTTGATAAAGTCCCCGGGAACTCCGGGCGCGCGCTAAGGAGGCGCGTTAAGCCGAAATGGCTGGCAGCAAACCCGAAGGCGGCGACCGCGCCGGCAAAAGCCGCGCCGCCGCGCCGCGTTTAAAGCCTCAATCCCGGGCCGAGTATGCAACGCACACGGATGAAACTGCGCAGGCGTCAGACCCTGCGGAGGGCGGCGTCCCGACGAAAAACGGGTCTCGCCAGCCGGCGCGCCCGTCTGATCAAGCGACGTCTGTTGCGAATCCTCAAAAGACGCCGCCGGCGCCTGGCGCCGATCTTATCCGTCAGCATGAGCTGATCGAGAAAGTTCGCAGTTACGATCCGCTGGTCGATGAAGACCTCCTCAATCGCGCCTATGTTTTCTCGATGGTCGCCCATGGGGACCAAACGCGGAAATCGGGCGATCCCTATTTTGTTCATCCGCTCGCGGTCGCCGGCATTCTCGCGGACCTGAAGGCCGATCCCGCGACGGTCGTGACCGCGCTTCTGCACGACGTCGTCGAGGACACTGACGTCACCGTCAGCGACATCGCCGCGCGGTTTGGACCGGAAATCGCCGGCCTCGTCGACGGCGTCACCAAGCTCTCGAAGATCGAGCTGAAATCCGAGGCCTCGAAACAGGCGGAGAACTTCAGGAAGCTCGTCGTCGCGATGGCGGACGACGTGCGCGTCCTTCTCGTCAAGCTCGCCGACCGCCTCCACAATATGCGGACGCTCCATTATGTTCCGGACCCGGACAAACGCCGCAAGGTGGCGCTTGAGACGATGGAGATCTACGCGCCGCTCGCAGGCCGCATCGGCGTGCAGCGCTTTCGCGAGGAGCTCGAGGACATCGCCTTCAAGGAGTTGAGCCCGCAGGCGTTTGAAACGATCACCGACCGGCTCGAAAAACTGCAGCGAAATATCGGCGCCGTCGTCATCGAGCAGCGGCTCGATCTTGAGGCGAAGCTGAAGAAAGCCGGCGTCAAGGCGACCGTCACGAGCCGCGAGAAGAGGCCCTATTCGATCTGGCGCAAGATGCAGACGAAGAACGTCTCCTTCGACGAACTCGCGGACATCTACGCATTCCGCGTCATCGTCGAGGAGCTGGAGGACTGTTACCGGACGCTCGGCGTCATCCACACGGCGTGGCGGATGATTCCGTCGGAGTTCGACGATTATATTTCGGCCTTCAAGCCCAACGGCTACCGGTCGATCCACACGGCGGTGATCGGCCCGCCTCGCGACGGCGGGCATCAACGCATCGAAATCCAGATCCGCACGCGTGAAATGCACGAGGCGGCCGAGCGCGGCGTCGCGGCGCACTGGCAATATAAGGACCGCGGCGCGACGCGCAGCGGCGTCGATTATTCCGGTCCCGGACAATACGACCCCTATGACACGCCGCGCCGCCTGGTCGAAATGTTCGAAGCGGGCGAGGACCCCGAGGAAGCGCTGCGTTACGCCAAGCTGGAGCTTTTTCAGGATCAGGTCTTCTGCTTTACGCCAAAGGGGCGCGTTATCGCTCTCCCGCGCGGCGCGACGGCGCTCGACTTCGCTTACGCCGTTCATACCGATGTCGGCGACACGACGATCGGCGTCAAGGTGAATGGGGTCTCGAAGCCGCTCAGGACGCCGCTCAAGAACGGCGACGCCGTGCTCGTTCTGCGCTCGGACAATGCGCCGGTCTCGCCCGAATGGGAGACGATGGCGGTGACCGGCCGCGCCCGTTCCGCGATCCGCCGGCGCATCAAGAAGATGAAGCGCGCCGAACATATCGAGCTTGGCCGCGCGATGGCCGAAAACGTGTTCGCCGGCGCGCAGCTCGAATTATCGCCGAAAGCGATATCGTCGGCGTTGGTGAAACTCGGCGAGAAATCGGTCGAGGGCGTCTTCGCGCGCGTCGGGCGCGGCGAATTGTCGGTGAGCGATCTTGTCGAGGCTGTCTATCCCGGCGTCAGCCACGAGAAGGAAGGCGAAATCCGCGCCGCGGGCATGAGCGCCTTCCGTCCGCGCCTCGCCATTGACGGGCTGCCGCCGCGCGTCACGGTGACGATGGGGCGCTGCTGCGCGCCTATCCCCGGCGAGCGCATTGTCGGCATTCGCGACGGGGAACTGGTTGTTGTCCACGCCATCGACTGCGCGACGCTCGAACGTGACGACCCGAACCAGTCGCAGTGGATCGACCTAAAATGGCGCGAGCGGGCGGACGGCGTCACCGCCTATGCGAAGGTTCTGGTGACGGTGCGAAACGAAATCGGCGTTCTCTCCGACGTCGCCGGCATCATCGCGCGCTACGGCGTCTCAATCGCCAATATCCGCCTCGACAACCGGTCGCCGGATTTCGTCGAACTATTCATCGACGTTGTCGTCAAGGACGTGCGCCAGCTCGAGCAGATGCTAGCGGGCGTGCGCGCGTCGGCGCATGTCCTCTCCGCGCAGCGCAATGAAAGAATGAGCGATGAAAACCGCTGACGTGCTGAAGGAGTTCGAGGAGGCGGGCGCTCTGCAGCGCGGCCATTTCGTTCTCTCGTCGGGCCTTCACAGCGACACCTATCTCAACAAGTCGATTGTCTCGATGTATCCGGAGCGCACCGAGCGGCTCTGCCGTGCGCTCGCCGAAAAGGTGAGGGCGTCGGGCGTCGGCGCGATCGATTATGTGATCTCACCGGCGATGGGCGCGATCATCTATGGCTACGAGACCGCGCGCTGGCTGAAGGTCCCCTTCATGTTCGCCGAGCGGGTCGACGGCGCTTTCGTATTGCGCCGCGGTTTTTCCGTGCCGAAGGGTGCGCGCGTTCTCGTGGTGGAAGACATCGTCTCGACCGGTCTTTCCGCGCGCGAATGTCTTGACGCCGTGCGGAAAGCCGGCGGCGATGTCGTCGCGCTCGCCTGTTTCATCGACCGCTCCGGCGGTAAAGCGGATTTTGACGTGCCGCTGATCCCGCTTGCGGAACTGACCGTGGAAGCCTGGGCGGCCGATAAATTGCCGCGGCATCTTGCAGCGATGCCTGCAGTTAAACCTGGAAGCCGGGGCGTCAGCCAATGAAGCCCATCCGCCTCGGCTTCAACGTCGATCACATAGCGACGCTCCGCAATGCGCGGGGCGGGACGCATCCTTGCCCGGTGCGCGCAGCGGAACTGGCGATGAGCGCCGGCGCCGATGGCATCACCGCGCATTTGCGCGAAGACCGCCGCCATATCCGCGATGAGGACATGCGCCGGTTGAAGGAAGAAATTCCATTGCCTCTCAATTTCGAGATGGCGGCGACGGCGGAAATGCTTCGGATCGCGACGGAAATCCGTCCGCACGCCTGCTGTCTTGTGCCGGAAAAGCGCGAGGAGAGAACGACCGAAGGCGGCCTAGATGTCGCTGGCAACCGCGCCGCGCTGACCGACTTTGTGTCGGCCCTAACGGCCATCGGCGCGCGCGTGTCGCTCTTCATCGATCCGGAGCCCAGGCAGATCGAGGCCGCGCAGGCCGTCGGCGCGCCGGTCATTGAAATTCACACCGGAACGTACAGCCAAGCCTGCGACTCAACGACGAATTCGCGCATCAGGCATGAGCTAGACCTCATCCGCGACGGCGCGCGCCGTGCGAGCGCGCTCGGTCTCGAAGTCCACGCCGGCCACGGCCTCACCTTTCACAATGTGCAGCCGGTCGCGGCGATCGCCGAGATTGTCGAACTGAACATCGGCCACTTCCTCGTCGGTGAAGCGCTGTTCATGGGCCTTGCCGAGAGCGTCAAGGAGATGAAACGGTTGATGCAGGATGCAAGGACGGGAGGTCTCTACTGACATGATCACCATTATCGGCAACACTGTTTCGCCCTATGTCCGCAAGGTGCTGACGGTCCTCCTCATCAAGGGCCAGGATTTCGAGATCGATCCGATCACGCCTTTCTATGGCGACGACGACTTCGCCAAGCTGTCGCCGATGCGGCGCATCCCGGTACTTATCGACGGCGATATCGTCATCAACGACTCCTCGGTCATCGCGCAGTATCTCGAGGAAAAATATCCGAGCCCCTCAATTCTTCCCGTGACGCCGGAAGCGCGCGCAAAGGCGCGCTGGCTTGAGGAATATGCCGACGAGCGGCTCGGCGATGCGTTCGTCTGGAAGGGTTTCGGCGCGGTGGTCGTTGCGCCGGCGGTGTTCGGCGCTCCGCGCGATCTCGACGCCTTCAAACGCCACCTTGAAACCGATGTCGCCGCGGTCTGCGATTATCTCGAAAGCGTGACGCCTGCGGACGGATTTCTGGCCGGTCCGTTCGGCCTTGCCGACATTTCCGTCGCCGCGATGTTTCGCGGCATGCGCTACGCGCGCTGGACGCCGGACGCCGCGCGCTGGCCGAAACTCGCCGCGTGGCTTGCGCGCGCCGAAGCGCATCCGGCGCTTGCGGCCACCGGCGAATGGTCGGACGCGCTCGTCAAAACCCACCCCTCCGGCCAGCGTGAGAAAGCGAAAGAGATCGGCCTCAAAGTAACGGCGAAAAGCCATTTTACCGAAACGCCGCGCCGGGGACCGATGACAAGGATCGCCAACGCGCCATGATCGACATTCGCCGCGGGGGCCTCGACGACGGGCGTGTTATCGCTCTCCTGAAAAAGCATGCCGAAATCAATCGTGACGTGTCTCCGCCGGAGAGCTGTCATGTCTTTGAACTCTCGCGGCTGAGGGCGGAGGACGTAGCGTTCTGGTCCGCCTGGGACGGCGAAACGCTGCTCGGCGTCGGCGCCCTGAAACGGCTCGACGCGACGCATGGCGAAGTGAAATCGATGCACACCGCCGAACACGCGCGCGGACGCGGCGTCGGCGGGGCTATTTTGGAGACGATAGTCGCGGCGGCGCGCGCGAGCGGGATGACGCGGCTCAGTCTTGAGACCGGATCAATGGATTACTTCGCGCCGGCGCGCGCACTTTATGCGCGGCATCGGTTTGAAGAATGCGCTCCCTTCGGCTGCTATGTGGTTGATCCCAACAGCATCTACATGACCCGACGGATCAGCGCCCCATGATCATCGGCATCGGCAACGACCTCATCGACATCCGCCGCATCGAGAAGACCCTCGAAAAGCATGGCGACCGGTTCACCAACCGCGTCTTTACGGATGTCGAGCGGGCCAAGTCCGACCGGCGACGGAACCGGGCGGCCTCCTACGCCAAGCGATTCGCCGCCAAGGAGGCCTGCTCCAAGGCTCTCGGCACCGGCCTCTCCCGGGGGGTGTTCTGGCGGGATATGGGGGTCGTTAACCTGCCGGGCGGCAAGCCGACGCTGAAACTCGACGGGGGGGCCCTCAAGAGGCTTGAAGAAATCACCCCGCCGGGTCATGTCGCAGACATTCACCTGACCATCACGGATGAACATCCGCTGGCTCAGGCGATTGTCATTATCTACGCGCGTCCGGCGCCCTAACAAGGCGGGACGGCGAAGGGCGGGCAAGGGGCGCGCGCCCGCCGGTCAGCAGGGGTTCAAGGGTTTCATGGCGTTCGATTTCAAACTGGGCGACTTCAAGTTTGACGGTTTCAGGCTTGGCGGCAAATCCGGGGGCGACAAGCCGGAGCCGCCGAAGATGACCGCGGCCGAGGAAGCCTGGGATCTCCTGAAGACCGTATTCTACGCGGTGGCGATCGCGCTCGTCCTGCGCATTGTGATTTTTCAGCCCTTCAACATCCCGTCAGGGTCGATGAAGCCGACGCTTGAAGTCGGCGATTTCCTCTTCGTGTCGAAGCCGACCTACGGCTATTCGCGCGCCTCGCTCGTCTATCCCTTCACGCGCATGGAGGCGCATGGCCGCATCCTGTCGAAGCAGGGGCCGGACAGCGGCGATATCGTCGTCTTCAAGGCCCGCCGCCATGGCAACAAGGATTACATCAAGCGCGTCATCGGCCAGCCGGGCGACGAGATCTGGATGAAGGGCGGCGTTCTCCATATCAACGGCGAGCCGGTGAAGAAGGAATTCATCGGCATGGCGCCGACCGATTGCGATTATTTCCGCAATATCGAAACGCCGAGCTATCGCGAAACGCTGCCGAACGGCGTTTCCTATGTCGTTTACGAATGCGACGGCGACACCGGCGCGCTCGACAATGTCGGACCTTATCAGGTGCCGCTCGGCCATTACTTTATGATGGGCGACAATCGCGACCAGAGCCAGGACAGCCGCACCGCGCAGGTGAGCTATGTGCCGTTCGAGGACGTGGTCGGCCGCGCCGAGCGCATCTTTTTCTCCGTGAACGGAGATAAAGCGCGGTTCTGGGAGATCTGGAAGTGGCCCTTCGCCATCCGGTACGGACGAATTCTTGATCCGGTGAAATGAGCGGAAAAAGCCTCGCGGCTCTTCAGGACCGTGTCGGTCACAAGTTCGCTGACGCGACGCTGCTGAAACGCGCGCTCACGCATTCCAGCCTCGCGGCGACGTCGAAGGTCGGCGATCTTGAGCGGCTTGAATTTCTCGGCGACCGCGTGCTCGGCCTCCTGACGGCGGAGGCGCTTTGGCGCGCCTATCCGAAAATGCGCGAGGGCGATCTTGCGCCGCGGTTGAACGCGCTTGTCCGCAAGGAAACCTGCGCGAAGGCCGCGCTCGCGTGGGGGCTCGACAAGCTTGTGAAATTGTCGGCGCAGGAAGAAGAAAGCGGCGGACGCAAAAAGAAGGCGATCCTCGGCGATGTCGCGGAGGCGTTTCTTGGCGCTCTCTATATCGACGGCGGCCTCGACGCGGCGCGCAAGGCCTTCGACCTCTTCTGGACGCCGAATCTCGAAGCCCTGTCGATGCAGCATCGCGACGCCAAGACGACGCTTCAGGAATGGAGCCAGGAACGCGGCCTTGGCGCGCCGAAATATGAAGTTGTCAATTCCGAGGGGCCGGCGCACGCGCCCGCCTTTACGATCGACGTCGTCGTGAAGGGCTTTGAGCCTGTGCGCGCCGAAGGACAGTCAAAACGCGCCGCGCAAATGGCGGCGGCGTCGGCCTTCCTGGTGCGCGAGAAAGTGTGGATGGCGGATGAGTAAGCGCTCGGCCTTCATCGCCGTCATCGGCGCGCCGAACGCCGGCAAGTCGACGCTCGTCAACGCGCTTGTCGGGGCGAAGGTGTCGATCGTCACGCAGAAAGTGCAGACGACGCGCGCGCGCATTCGCGGCATTCTCGTTGGCGGCGATACGCAGCTTGTCTTCACCGACACGCCGGGCATTTTCAGCCCGCGCCGGCGGCTTGACCGGGCGATGGTCGCGGCCGCGTGGGAAAGTCTTGAAGGCGCCGATGCGGTCGTTCTCGTTGTCGATGCGGCGGCCGAGCTTTCCGGCCCGTCGAAATCGACCGCCGATACGGCCGCAATCATCACGGCGCTGAAATCTCGCGGCGCCAAAGCGGCGCTGGCGCTCAACAAGATCGACAAGGTTTCGCGTCCCGATCTCCTTGCGCTCATCGCTGCGATGAGCGCGCATGACGTCTTTGAGGAAACCTTCCTGATCGCGGCCGAAAAGGGCGACGGCGTGAAGGACCTCAGAGCTTATTTGCTCGCGCGCGCGCCGGCGGGCGAATGGCATTATCCGGGCGATCAGCTCTCCGATATTTCCGACCGCCTGATGGCGGCGGAGGTGACGCGCGAAAAAGTCTTCAAGCGGCTCCATCAGGAACTTCCCTATGAGTCGACCGTGGAAACGACGGCATGGACACGGACGAAAAAGGGTGAGTTGAAGGTCGAACAGACGATCTATGTCAGCCGGGAAGGCCACCGGCCGATCGTGCTGGGCAAGGGCGGCCAGACCCTGAAGGCGATCGGCGAAGCCGCGCGCACCGAGATGACTGCGATCTTCGGCGAGACCGTTCACCTCTTCCTCAACGTCAATGTTCGGGAAGGCTGGACCGATGAAGCCGCGCGCTATCGCGAAATGGGGCTCGACATCGTCGATTGACGCGCCGTCATGCGTCGGGCGATGCGCGCCGCGCGGCGTCGAGCACCAGCAGAAGACCAAGCGCCCAGAAGCCTACGAATGTCAGATATTCGCCGATCGCCAGCGTCGACCATAGCGCGCCGGTGACGAAGTAGCCGGCGACGCCGATCGCGACGGCGACCGCGAACCAAGCCGCAGCGACAGCGAGGCGCTTTGTTTCCAGCGCCGGCCGCATGATGACGGCGGCGGTGACGACAGCATTCAGAACGGCGATGCCGATGGCGGCGGCGGCGGAAAGCTTGTGCTGATGGATCGCGAGCGGAATGTTCGTCAATGCCGAGGCGAAGCCTTGCGCGATGAACGAAAAAAGAAGGCACTCGAAATCGGCGAACCAGGACCGCTCGACGATTTTGGAGAAACGGCGCAGGCCTACCTGCTGCGCCGCCTGAAACCCATCCGGCAAACTCCGCTGCGCCTTCTCGCCGATCGCCTTCAAAAGCATTGCGGGGAGGGGGTCGCCCGGAATCCAGGACGACATGTCGATGGTGTTGAAACTGCGGAAATCGAGCGGCGGCGTCACGCCGTCAATGCTGACCGGCAAGAGGATTTTGCGTTCGCGCGCGGCGGACGCCTCGCCGACGACCCATTGACTGTCGACGGACCGCCGCGACCAGATGACGATGGTGACGGCGACCTTTGAGATGACGCCGGCGGTCTTCTTGCGGTAGTCCTCGCCGGCGAGAAGGTCGCGGTCCCACCAAACGTCAAGGCCAAGCTGGGTCAGCTGCGCGGCGATCGCTGCCGCAACGGAACGGTCTTTCCGGCTGTAGGAAATGAAGACGTCCGGCAATCGGGCCCCCTAAAACGCGCCGACGATAGGGGCTTAGCCGGCGCTGTAAAAGCGCCGAATTTCAATTCGCTTTTTTAGCGAATTTTTCCCGCGGTTCACTCCGTGTCCAGCGCTTCGCGTTTCATCTCGAGGGTGAGCCATTCCTCCTCGGCGGCCGCGAGACGGGCCTCCGCCGTTTCGAGGGCCTTCGCTTTTACTGCAAATCCCTTGGCGTCGCGGTCGAACAGCTTCGGGTCGGCGAGGGCGGCCTTCAGCGCGGCGATTTCCGTCATCAGCGCGTCGATGCGAAGCGGGGCCTGTTCGAGCGCGTATTTCTCCTTGTAGGAAAGTTTGACGCGCGCCGCCGGCGCTTCGCTTGCCGGTTTCAGCGCCGCTGCAGCACGGGACGGCGATCGCGCGGCGCCGGGCGGCGACCCGCGCTGGGCGAGCATGTCGTCATAGCCCCCTGCAAATTCTGTCCACTGACCATCCCGTCCCGAGGGGTCGAGCGTGACAATCGAGGTGACGGTCTTGTTCAGAAAATCGCGGTCATGGCTGACGATAAGGAGCGTGCCCTGATAATCGGCGACGAGTTCTTCGAGGAGATCGAGCGTTTCAAGATCGAGATCGTTGGTCGGCTCGTCGAGCACCAGAAGGTTTGAAGGCTTGGCGAGAGCTGCCGCGAGCGCGAGCCGGCCGCGTTCCCCGCCGGACAGCGCCGACACCGGCGTGCGCCATTGTTCCGGCTTGAACAGGAAGTCCTTCAGATAGCTCGCGACATGCTTTTTTTCCGCGCCGATCGACACCCAGTCGCCGCGCCCGTCGGTGATGGCGTCCGCAACGCGGTCGTCGTCGCGCAGGCTCGCACGGCGCTGGTCGAGCGTGATCATTTGCAGACCGGCGCCGAGCGTCACGCGGCCTTCATCGGGCGCAAGTTCGCCCGTCAGCATTTTGAGAAGCGTCGTTTTGCCGGCGCCGTTGGGTCCGACAATTCCGACGCGGTCGCCGCGCGCAATCTCCATGGAAAAACCGTCGACGATCGTCCGGTCGCCGAATGTCTTCGAGACGCGTTCGGCGAGAATGACCCGCTTTCCGGATTGCGTCGCCTCATTGACGGAGAAGGCGACCGTTCCGACGGGGCGTTTCCTTTCGCGCGCCGCGCGGCGAAGCTCGCCAAGCTCGCGCATCCGCCGCACATTCCGCTTGCGGCGGGCCGTGACGCCGTAGCGAACCCAATGTTCTTCGTCGAGGATCTTGCGGTCGAGCTTGTGCGCGGCGCTCTCTTCCTCTTCCAGCACCTTGTCGCGCCAGGCTTCGAAGTCCTTGAAGCCGCGTTCGAGGAAACGCGTCCGGCCCCGGTCGATCCATACCGTCCGTGTCGTCAGCGTTTCGAGAAAACGCCGGTCATGGCTGATGAGAACGACGGCTGCGCGCGACTGGGCGATGCGGTGCTCCAGCGCTTCGATCGCCGGCAGGTCCAGATGGTTCGTCGGTTCGTCGAGCAGCATCGCGTCGGGGTCCGCCGCGAATATGCGCACCAGCGCGGCGCGACGCATCTCGCCGCCCGACAAAGTGGCGCAAGGGGCGTCCGGCGAAATCCCAAGCTCGTCGTAAAGACGGCCGAGGCTGACGTCATGCGCGTTCGCCAGCCCCGCCTCGACATAGTCGCCGACGGTGTCGAAGCCCGAGAAATCCGGCTCCTGCGGCAGATAGGCGATGGTCGCGCCGGGATCGATAAAGCGCGCGCCGGCGTCCTGTTCGGTGAGGCCGGCGGCGATTTTCAGGAGCGTCGATTTCCCTGACCCGTTACGTCCGACAAGCGCGATGCGCGCGTTCGGCTCAATCACCAGCGATGCCCCGTCAAGGATGGGCTCCCCGCCGAAACTGAGGCGGATGTCGTCCAAGGTGAGTAGCGGCGGGGCCATGGCGAGGCTCTAGCCGCGCGGGTTCCTTACCGCAATCGACCGAAGCCCCGTGCGCGTTAACAACGCGTTTTCAATTGTGGGAGAAGTTTTGGGGATGCAGGCCCTAAAGGATTATCTTTCGGCGAGCGGCGTCAGCGTCGAAACATTCGCGCGCATGATCGCCATCGACGCCGATAACCTGCGCGGAATTCTTGCAGGAGACCAAATCCCTGATCGCCGCCTCGCCCGGCGCATCGCCGATATGACGGATGGCGCAGTGACGCTTGACGATTTGCCGGCGTTGGCGCCGAAAGTCATCGATCTCAATGTGCGCGCCGCGGCGGCGTCTGCGGAGATCGATCAGGCGGCGCTAACGCGCGTACTGACGGAGATTCTGCCGGCGCTGGTCGGCGGCGCGAAACGCAAGGGCGACGAACATTTGCCGCGACTGGCGGCCGACGCCGTGGCGAGCGCCTACGCCGCGCTGGCGAGCGTCACGACCTGTCGGAACGCGGATCGTCTTGTTCAAGCTCTTCTGCCAGTCTTCGCAGAAATTCTCGCAGAGTTGCCGGCTCATCCGCAGCGCCAGGACGAAGCCGGACCGCTCGCGCAGGAAGCAGCGGTTCGCTATCTCCAGACGGCGCCGCCGCGCCGCTAGCAAGCGCAAAAGCCCGGCGTTTGGCGAGCCGCCACATCGAGCGGCCGATTCGCGCCGCATAGTCGTTCTCGGTGTCGGCGCTCATGCAATCCAGAATTGTTGTTTGACCGCGCTGCGACTCACGCAAAAGTTGCGGAGTTGCGTTCTTTCCAACCACTTTTAGCCGATTGGAGATAACGGATGACTAAAGATGTTCGTAAAGAGCAGGTTCAGCTCCTGAAATTTGAGAAAAAACTGGCGGGTCTGGCCGCTTTTGTCGCGGCGGGCTCCGCGACGGCGGCGTCAGCGGCCGACAAGGTTAACGCTGAGGCAACTCTCAAAGCTTACGACGACATTCGCGGCGCGCTGGTCCACCTCGCCGACGTGACGACGCAGGCGCATGCGGCGCTCGAAGCGTCGGCGCTTCAGGCTGGGCTGCGGTTTTTTGAGGCGAATGGCACCGGGAAAAATCCGCCGTCGGAGGTCGTTAGATCACTTCTTGGGATTGGATAGCCGTCTCAATTTACGCGACAGCGCTGGCCGCTGTCGCGCTTTTGTCGGTCACGGCGCGGCAAGAAACCCTGCGCACTGCGGCTATGGTCCTTGGTTCAGGGTGGCTCTTATCCCAGCTCTGGTATTTTGCGCTTGCGGGAAATGGCTGGACGTGGGGCTACGCGTTGGTCTGCGTTATTGAGGCCGCGTTGATCGCGGCCTGCAGCCAAAGCCGATATATTCATATTCCTGTCCTTGTACTGCTGATATTCATGACGGCGCTCCACGTCGTCACCGCACTGATCCAGCTCGACCATTGGTGGTCAGCATTCTGGATGAATCGTCTGTTCGACCTCATGCTCCTTTACGTCGCCGGTTGCGCGCTTTTTCGCATTGCCCGTTTTCGACACAAACGAAAGGGCGCGCCGCTGGCGCGCCCTCAATCGTCGGAGCTATTTCTCGCCGCTTAGGCGAACAGCTTCGCCCAGCGGCGAGGCTCGCGGTTCTTCCAGTGGCCGCGGTGATAGGCGTCGGAGACGATCAGCGGCGCGACGCTCGTCGCTTCGGCGAACACCATCTGTTCGTGCACGGTCGACACCTTGCCCCAGCTCGCCGCCTCTTTCAGCGTCGAAGAAGAGCACGCGCCGTCGCGTACGTCGGCGACCGTGATCTGCACGGCGTATTTGTGCACCTCGACATCGTCATGGCCGAGGATTTCGGCGCAGACGACGGTGTCCTGCGCAAAGTTCTTCGGCACGCCGCCGCCGACCATGAAGAGCGCGGTCGTGCCGGCGGCGAGCTTGATCTCGGTCAACTCGCGGAAGTCGCCGCCGGAATCGATCGTCATGTAAGGCTTGCCGGCCTTCCTGCGCTCGACCTGGTGCTTGACGATGCCGAAGCCCGCCGAGCAGTCCGAAAACGCCGGCACGAAGATCGGCACGCCCTTCTCATAGGCGCGCTGGATCAGCGAATCCTTCTTCTTCGCATTGCCGGCGGCGAGCCACTTGCCGATCTCGTGAATGAACTCGCGGCTGGTGTAGGGCCGCGGCTCCAGCATTTCGCAGATGTCGTAGATCGTATGATCGACGTGCTGGAGCTCGTCCTCGTCGATATAGGTGTCGTAGATGCGGTCGATATAAAGCGAGCGCAGGACGTTATCGTCGGGGATCTCGTTCGCCTGATAATGCTTGAAGCCGAGCGCTTCGAGGAAATCCATGTCGATGATCGCAGCGCCGGTCGCAACGACGGCGTCGATCATGTTGTACTCGACCATGTCGCGCCAGACATGCAGGCACCCGCCCGCGCCCGTCGATCCGGCCATGATGAGCCAGGGCGAGCACGCTTTGTCGGCGAGCGCCATGTTGAGGATTTGAGCCGCGCGCGCCGCGTCGCGCGAGGTGAAGCTCATCTTGCCCCACGCGTCGATGATCGGGCGCGCGTCAAACTTCGTGATGTCGATATGCTCGACCTCAGTCGAGAGCAGTTCGGCCTTGCGGTTGTCTTTGGATTTTGCGGTCGGCGTTTTTGCCATGGGAGTCGGTCCTTGTCGTCCAGTGAAACACCGGATCCGGGCCGCATCATGAGGATGCGCGGAGGGCCGTAGCGAATGAGCGCGCTATATAGGGTATGCGTTGAGCGATGCAAGGGCAGGCAGTCAAGACTTCAACTTGGCCTCAGAATATGCGGCGAAACGGTCGAGATCGACGAGGAGCATTTCTACTTCGCCTTTCGAACGCGTCGCGGTGGAGCCATATTGCGCTATGTCCTTGCGGCTCAGCATTCGCTTCAATCGCGCAGCCTGTTCCTTTGGGAACTCTGCGCCAAGAGTATCCGAAAGCAAATCGGCAATCCGAGCGTGATCTTTCTGGTTCACTTTGCCGCCGAATTTCGCAGTTAGCGCGTCCGCATACGCGATTGCCGCAAGCGTGATCAGCGCGATGACCGGATCGGCGATTTCGCCTGCATGGATGCTCTCAAGAGCGTTTCGCGAGGCCTTGTGGTACGCGAGCGCCTTGTCTAAGCGCCCGCTTGCTTCGCCTGGTCCGGCTACCTTCGCGGGAGTTTTTCGATTCATTCTTTGTTGCCTCGCTTACTGGCGATGAGCAGAGCCATTCTGGCCTTTCCCCTTCGAGGACAATTGCATCCTTCACAAGACTGGCCCACCATGGGTCCTGTTCGCGTGCTAGTCGGCGCACGTCTTTCAGATCAAGCGTGAGTAAGGACGGTCGGAACACCAGTTTTTCGCCGGCATCGCGCAGATGTTCCCTGACGGCCTCTTCCACCATTGGGTTAAGGCGTTCTCGCGAGACGATCACAATGTCCAGGTCGCTTTCGGGGCTGTCCTCGTTGCGTGCTACGCTACCGTAAATCCAGACCGCGATGATCCCTTCCCGATCCGCTGCCGAACGGATAGCGTCCTGAATATCTTTGGCGCGACCGCTCTCGGCGTCAAAGAGTTCAGCGAGCGATTTATAGAGCGGATGCGCCTTGTTAACTCGGTGGAGCAGGGATCGCGCAGTGCCGAGTTCCTCAATGACGTCCAGTTTTGCAAGCGTCTTTAGGGCTTGACTGACGCTCGCTTTGGAAAGCCCTGTAAATCGGATGACCGACGGCGCCGACATCTCGCCGCCGTGGAGAAAGAGCGCGCGCGCCACTCGTAAAGCGGCGTTAGACCCTATCGCCGCCGTCAGCGGATAACGCAGAGCGCTTTGCCGTGTATGGGCCTTCGCAGACCTTGACGATTCCATCGGCGGTAGCACTGCATGAAAAAGCTCATTTTTTCAACCCCAGGGATGAAAAAAAATACCCAAGGGCGAATTTTCACACTTATGCTGCTGGCCGACCGAAATGGGCGGACGGCCTATCCCTTCGCCGACTTCGCCATGGCGACGACATTCTCCTGCTCGACTTCGCCATAGACCGACATCAGCGGCGCGTCTTCGACGACCGCTTCGACATACTCGCCAAAGCCGTTGAAGCGCGTCGCCAGCGCCGCGCCATAGGCGCCCGTCTGGCCGAACTCGATATAATCGCCCTCGTGCACGTCGGAGGGCAGCAGGAACGGACCCTTAAGCGTGTCGATCGAATCGCAGGTCGGCCCGTAGAGCCGGAACGGCTTCACGACCCGGCGCGGGCCTTTCTTCGCCCGCAACAGCCGCGTCGGGTAGACGAGGCCGTCATGCGCGGCGTCGAAGAGCGCGCCATATGCGCCATCGTTCAAATAAAGCGCGTCGCCCTTGCGGAGTTCGACGCGTACGATGTGGCTGCCGGCCTCGGCGCAGAGTGCGCGGCCGGGTTCGCACCAGAGATCGGCGTTCTGCAACACCGGCATGTCCTCGAACGCTTTGGCGATCGCTTCGATATAGGTCTCGAGCGGGGGCGGGGTGAGGCCGGGATAGGCGACCGGGAAGCCGCCGCCGACATCGACGATGTCGATTGTCACCTGCGCCTGGCGGATGAGGTCGGACGCGATTTCCATCGCCGCGCGATAGGCCTCGGGCCGCATGCATTGCGAGCCGACATGGAACGAGACGCCAAGCTCCTCAGCGGAAGCGCGCGCCTGACGCAGGAGCAGCACCGCCTCGGGGCCCGAAACGCCGAATTTCCCGTTCAGCTTGTGCTGCGCGTAATCGGACGACACGGCGATGCGGACGACGAGGTGGAGGTCCTTCGCGCCGTTCGTCTCCTTGATGATCTTGTCGAGCTCATCGAGGCTGTCGAGCACGAAGATCCGGACGCCGTAGTCGAAATAGGCCTTGCGGATCGCCAGGCGCGACTTCACCGGGTGCATGAAAGCGAGCCGCGCCTCCGGGCAGCGGCCAAGGACCGTCTCGATCTCGTTGAGCGAGGCGACGTCGAACGAGCGCACGCCCGCCGCCCAGACGGCGTCGATGATCGCCGGGTGCGGGTTCGCCTTGACGGCATAGAGCACGTCACCCGGGAAATTGCGCACAAAGAACTCCGCCGCCTTCGTGGCGGCGTGGGGGCGCAAGCAGTGAACGGGGAGTTCAGGCTGGTCCGCTAGGACCAGCGCAAGCGCAGACTGGTGTCTGTCCATCTCATGGAACCTCGCATGGCAGCTTCAAACAAGACGCCAAACTTGCGGAGAGGTCCCATGGGTCTGACGAGTGAGGCGGCATGTAAGAACGTTTCACCCGTTTGTAAAGATTTTCCGAACGCCGGGGGGGAGGGAATTTTGGGGGGCGGGGCGATTTAGGCGGGTTTGACCGCGCTTTGTCGCTGCTGAATTGTCTCCAGCCAATCTTTCAAGGCGGAGATTTCATCTTGAACTTTATCGGGTGTTGGTAGGGGCTTGTTCAACCCGGCCGCCTCGCTGTGAAGCAGCTCGGAACAGCGTTCAAAAGCCATGCGCATGGCCTTGCAGTCGGCAACGGTGATCGCCGTTAACTTCGCAAGACCGTCAGTCGAAACCTTGTTGCCGAGACGACGAAGGACGGGCGAAACGACCTCCTCGACCGCACGCTCCCAAGTGGTGCGGAGCTGCTCCTTAAGGCCCCGAACAGTGGTTTCCCAGTCGGCTTGATTGCCTCGCTCATGGTGAATTTTTTCTTTGTCGAGGCGCCTTTGCATCGCATCGATTACCTTGCCGACCGACATGGCCCGCATCGGCGGATTGTCGATGCAGTAGCCCGCTAACTCCGCACCCCTGCTAACGCAGCGCACTGCCAGATGGGAGACTGGCTGATGATCGCGGCACGCTTCATCCAACTGGAAGAGGAAGGCGATATCGTGCGTGAACACGATGATCTGTCGGTACTGACCTTCCTCGGCGAGCCGCTTGGCAATTGCTTCACGGTGGCTGTGATCGAGCGACGAAACCGGGTCGTCAAAGACGATGGCGGATCGGGTGCTGGTTGTCGACAGCTCGGCGAGGAAAGCCGCCAGTGCTACGCACCGATGCTCGCCTTCTGACAGCACCGCCCCGATATTGGCCGTCGGCTTTCGTGTCAGCGCCACCTTGAATTTGGGGATGCCGACGGTGCTTTTCTCCTGTTTTAGCTCCACGGCGAGAGTGCCGATTTCGAGCTTCGCTATTTCCTTGGTGAATTGCGCGCGCAAAGCGTCAGTCACGACCTGCTTCGCGATTTCGGTACTCTTGGAAGTGATGCGGTAAGTTGTGCAGTCCTTTTGCGCTGTCTCCAGCGCCATTATTATCTTTCGCCGCTCGATCTCGGCGAGCACATCCGCCTTGATCCCCGCCAGCCATACACGGTCGGCAAGTTGGTCACGCTCGGCGACAAGTTTGGCGCGCTCTTGCGACCCTGCCTCGGCGGTCAGGCTTGTCGCACGGGTGCCAAGCTCGTTCGCCTGCGCGCGAAGTTCGGCCAATGGGGGGGCCGCTGCCTCAGGAATTGAGGCGGCGGGACTATTCGCATGGTGCCGCGCGATGCGCCGATGGCGGCGTAACGCCGTGACAGCGGCAAGCCTAACCTGCCTGGCCAATACATCATCGCCAAGCTCGTCACGAATGCAGGCGACCACGCTGTCGATCTCGGCCAATGTAATTGCATGGCCCGCGAAGGCTTGTTTTGCCGCTTCGTAAGCAGCCTTTGCATCGGCTTCATTCTTTTTGCTTTCGTCCTTCACGAAAGCCTCAAACCGGCCCATCCGGTCTGCTGCTTCGGCGCTCAGGTCCTGCTGACAGAGAACGCAGACGGCGTTGTCTGTTACAGGGAAATTAAGCGCGAGATAGGCTTCGGATTCTGAATAGCTCCTTGCCGCTTCCCACAGAGACTTCCAGATTTCGGAGCCAATGTTTGGCAGGGGCTCGTCAGCGAATAGCGCGGTGGAGGCTGCCGCCGCCGCCGCGCGTGCAGTGCCATAGGCTGCTTCAAGTTTGCTGAGCGACTGCGCCGTCGCTCCGGAAGTCGCTCCTGCGAAGGCTTCAAGATTTTCTGCAATGACCTCGACCTTTTCTTTTAGGGCTGAAAGCCGGGCTGCAGTTTTCGCTGGGTCGGCGGCGAGATCGCCACTGAGGCTGTCGAGCCGATTTCGCTCCGAATCTTCGAGCGTGGCGAGGGCCTCGACATCAGCTGGGTTGGTATCCGCGCTGAGTCCTGCGATTAGCTTGCCGGCGAGCGTATTGTTCTTGCAAGTCGGCGCATAGATTGAGGCAGGTGTTTGCTTCCGAAGCTCCGTAATCTCGGTCTGAAGCATGCTTTTGATTTTCTGACAGGCTTGGGCAAGCGCTCCCAAAATTTTTAGCGGAAGCGGCGTATAGGCCACGTCATTTGGCTCGCGGACATGCACATTCGCTGTATGGGAGTCAAAAACGCTGACAGCGGAAAGGGCTGCAACACCGGGTTCACCAAGCGTCCAGAGCGCGACCTCGTTCTGGCCGTTGACCGTGAAGTCGATGGATGCCGTCGGGACACCGGGGTTTGCATCGTAGATGTTAGATAGAATATCTTCTTTTCCGGCTGATCGTGCACGGCAAACCTTCTTGAGTACCCGTGCGTAGCCCGATTTTCCCGCGCCGTTATCGCCGTAAATGACAGTCACGCCCGTCTTGTCGAAGGACAGCCGCTGGTCCGGCGCGATGGCGTTGACATGCTGGGCGCTGTGCAGCGCCCGTAGGGTTACTGTCGCAAGACCGGCGGTGGGGTCGCGTACATGGGCGGCTGCCAACGGTTCGCCCGATGCCTTTCCCTTGCAAATTTCAACTAACTGATCGAGGTCAACGGGCTCGAGTTGATCGCTATTGCAAAAACGCCGAAGCGCATCGCGTTGCCATGCAGGGCACTCACTTGACCATGCGACGATTGAAGAAAGCGCTGCCGCCTCCGTGCTTTGCGGATTTGCCTGCGGCTCAAGAATTGATGTTGCTTTAGCCATTCTGAATTGATCATCCTCGGCCACTATACATCCCTAAACTGAAATGGACCAAAAAAGCAGCGGGGACGACGAATTTCGGCTCTTTTTCACTCAATCATTGGCGTTTTATCAGCAGCGCCCATGACATGCTGCTAACACATTGATTTTGTTTGACTAAGGGCTCTCCAACTCTTGCCGCCTCGGTCAAAAACACGCAAGCTTTGTCCGCTAGCGTTGCTTCGTAACAGGGGGCGTTTGATGAGCGGTGTTTCCCAGCTCGGCCTGCAGCTTCAGGGCTATCGGCTCGCGACAGCTGAAATTCTCTACCATCTCCCCGATCACCCGCGGCTTCTCCAGACTTACGTCTGGCAGGATTACGACATCGCGCCGCGCTTTCCGGTGCTGAACCGTTTTCTCGAATTCTGGACGGGGCAGATCGAGGGGCGGCTTCATTCCGTGCGCGTCACCGGCAAGGAGATCATCTCCGCGGCCGAGATGCGCCACGGCACGCTGTTCACGGTGCAGTAGGGTCGAATGCAGCGCGCGCCCGTCGCCCTCGGGCTTGTCCCAAGGGTCGATGACGCAACGAGCTTAGCGCCCGCCGGCTTGAGATCGCCGGAACAAGTCCGGCGATGACCCTTGGGGTTGAAGCGGGCCAATGCATCGAGCCGACAAAACATCTAAAATTCAACCGATCCAATCCACCCCGAATTAGAGCTTGTTTGGAACAAGTTAGTTTCGGCTAGGCGGGGACTTCACGATGCGCGTTTTGGTTGCGTTGGCGGCGGCTGTCATGGCGGCGGGGCTCGCGCCCGCGTCGGCGGCGATCACCCAGTTTCCGACTTCGGTCTTTCAGCAGGCCGGCGGATCGGGCGGCAACAACCTGATCGGCAACACGCCCGCGACAGCGCTTTTCAATCGCGGCGCAACGCCTCTCGGGCTCGGCTTTGCGAACCCCATTCAGACGAACGCCATCATCGGCGAGCGCATCACCATCAATGTGACGACGGCGAGCGCCTCGACGACTTACGTTTTCGTGCGCCTCGGGCGCCTTGTTGGCGGCGTCTTCACCAACGCCAATGCGGTCGGCACGACGACGCCGCTCGGCGGCGCGACGACGAACCTTTACGCGCTGGTGACGGGCACGGGCCCGCTCACCTTGCTGCTTGATCCTTTCGCGGCGTCCTGCGCCGCCCTCGGCGGGTGCAACGCGCTCATCATCGGCAATTCGACATTCTCGGCCGTCGGGAGTTCGTTCCGCCTGTCGACGCTGACCGGCGCGACGCCGGAGCCTGCGGCCTGGGCGCTGATGATGATGGGCTTTGGCGCTGTCGCCTGGCGGATGAAGGCCGCGCGCCGGACGCGGCGCTTCGTCTTCACCGCCGCCTGAGCGCCGCCACCAGCTCTTCAGCAAACGTCGTCAGCGTATCGTCGCGCGCGCCCATGACGATGATGCGGTCGCCCGCTTTCGCCAATTCCAGAAGACGCTTGCCGCACGCCTCGCGTGTCGCCAGCGCCTCGGCGGGCCGGCCCTTCGCGCGGACGCCGGCGACGATATCGGCGCTCGAAACGCTGCGGTCGGCGGTGCCGCCGTAATAGACCGGTTCCGGCATCAGCAAATGATCGTCCGGCCCCAGATGACCGGCGAAGCACTCTATGAACTCTTCGCGCATCTTTTTCAGCGGTCCAAAGCCATGCGGCTGGAACATGACGAGCAGGCGCCCCGGAAAATCGTGCAGCGTCTTTAGCGTCGCGGCGATCTTGTCGGGGTTGTGGCCGAAATCGTCGATGACGGCGACGCCCGCAGCCTCGCCGACCAGTTCGAACCGTCGGCGTACCCCTTGAAAGGCGCCGAGCGCGCGCGCCGCGTCCTCAAAGCGCACGCCGGCGGCGACGCTCGCGGCGATCGCGGCAAGTGCGTTCGAAACGTTGTGGCGGCCCGGAACCTTCAGCGCGACGCCGGCGCGCGCGCCTGACAGACGGTCGATCGCCGCGAACGAGACGCCGTATGGCGCGACGCGAACGGCGTCGGCGCCGAGGTCGGCTTTCGCGGACAGGCCATAGGTGACGGTAAGCGCCGCGCGCGCCTTGAGCGCCATCACCTCGTCACTATCGGCATTGAGAACGGCGGTCTGCGCCCGCGCGATGAAATCGCCAAAAAGAGCGCGCAGCTCCTCCATCGACTTGTGATCGAGCGAGACATTGTTGAGGACCGCGACCTTCGGCGAAAACATCGCGATCGAGCCGTCGCTTTCGTCGATTTCGCTGACAAAGGCGGGACCGTCGCCGACGAGCGCGCTGGTGAAAAGCGCGCCCTCACGCACGAAGTTTTTCATCACGGCGCCGTTCATCACGGTCGGGTCGCGGTCCGTCGCCGACAGGATCCAGGCGATCATCGCGACCGTCGTCGACTTGCCGGACGTGCCGGCGACCCCGATCGGCGTTTCGGCCGCGTTGAAGAGGTCGGCGAGGAGGCGCGCGCGGCTCATTCGCGCGGCGCCGAGGCGCATCGCCGCGACGACATCCGGCACGGTGTCTTCGACGGCGGCGGAGGCGACGAGAATTTGCCGGGCGGAGACGACGCCGGAGCCGTCCTGCGGGTAGAGGTCAATCCCTTGTGCGCGCAGATAGTCGAATTTCGGCGCCGTTCGTCCCTGGTCGAGCGCGCGGTCGGAGCCTGCGACCTGGTGACCGGCCGAACGCAGGATCAGCGCGAGCGGCAGCATGCCCGATCCGCCGACCCCGCACAGGAAATATTGACGCTTTTCACCCATGGTCGAATGTCTCTAAACTCTTTTTGCGAACAACATCTTATTTGGAGGCGGCGTCAACAACATGGCGGCAGGCCCGGTGAGGATCGCGGTCGTTGCGCCCGCCAACCGGTTGCAGCCGGACGCCGCGGCGCGCGTGTCGGCGCTTGCCGCGTCGCATTTCGGCGATCGCCTGACGCTCGCTTTTCATCCGCAATGTTTTCTTTCAAGCGGGCATTTCGCCGGCGACGATGCGGCGCGGTCGGCGGCGTTTCTGGAGGTCGCGAATGACGCCGGGATCGACGCTATCTGGTTTGCGCGCGGCGGCTACGGTTCCGGCCGCCTGGACGACGCCTTGTTTGGCGATCTCAGCCGGCATGCCCGCGACAAGACCTTTCTTGGCTATTCCGATATGGGGTTTCTGCTCGCGCGCCTGCAGCGCAATGGGGTCGGCCGGTCCGTCCACGGGCCGATGGTTTCCGACATCAATCGCGAAGGCGGGGAGGCGGCGGTGATCCGCGCGCTGCGCTTTCTTGGCGGTGAAGACCAAAGCGGCGTCGAAGCGAGCGGCCGCGGCGGACCGCGCTTTGCGTTTAATCTGACGGTGCTCTCAAGCCTCCTCGGCACGCCGGCGGAACCGGATTTCAAGGGCGCGGAAATTCTGATCGAAGACGTCGATGAGCAGCATTACAGGATCGACCGGGCGCTGCTGCATGTGACCGCGAGCCCGAACGTGCGCGCATCGGCGGGACTGCGTCTCGGGCGCATGAGCCGCATTCCGGATAATGATCCGCCCTTCGAAAAGTCCGTTGAGGACATCGTTCGCTATTGGTGCGATCGTGCGGGCATTGCGTTTCTCGGGGCCGCCGATATCGGCCACGACGCCCAAAACAAGATCGTTCCGTTTCCTCAGCGCCGCATCGTTTCTTGACTGACTGTCGCGTTCTGGATGTTCCGTAAGCGTAGCATTGACGTTTTTGTGGGACGCGTCCCGCGGTCGGCGGCGGCGTTAACCGCAGACGTCTTGACCGATCTGGGCGCACCTGCGCAACGTCGCCGCCCCTGACCGACGGAGCAACGCGTTGATATTCGGCCTCGACGCCTTAGCCCCTTTCGCCGCCGCGGCGGTGATTCTGGCGTTGTTCACGGCGTTCGCGCTCGAATGGCGCCCGCCCGAAGTGTCGGCGCTCGTCGCCGTCGCCGCGCTTTTGCTGCTCGGGCTCTTGTCGAGCGACGACCTCGTCAAGTCCTTCGCCAATTCCGCGCCGGTGACGATCGGCGCGATGTTCATCATGTCGGCTGCGCTCGTGCGCACAGGGGTTCTCGACCAGCTTGCGCGATCGCTCATCAAGGCGGTCGGCAAGCGGCCGATGCTGGCGATTATCGGGTTTCTGACAGTGGTCGCCGCGCTGTCGGCGTTCATGAACAACACGCCATTGGTTATGCTGATGATCCCCGTCGCGCTTGCGCTGTCGGAGCAGCTCGGCGAGTCCCCGTCGCGCCATATGATCCCGCTTTCCTACGCGGCGATCCTCGGCGGCACGATCACCATGATCGGCACGTCGACGAATATTCTCGTCGACGGCGTCGCGCGGGAGCAGGGGCTGGCGCCCTTCCACATTTTCGAGATTGCGCCGCTGGGGATCATTTATGCGGTCGTCGGCATCGCGGTGATGTTCCTGATGCGCGGCGTCCTGCCGGATCGCACTGCGATGGCGTCGCTGCTCGGACGCAACGATTCGCCGCGTTACATGGTTGAGCTCGCGATTGAGGCCGAAAGCCCCTTCATCGGCCGGCGCGCGCTCGACATCAAGGAATTCAATGATGCCGACAGCCGCCTTGTCGACGTCGTGCGCGGCGACGCATCGCTCCGTCGCGAGATGTCGGACGTGACGCTTGCGGAAGGCGATATCGTCGTCCTGCGCTCGCCAATGAAGGAGATTCTCGGCTTCAAGCAGACGCCCGACGTGCAGACGCCCGCCGGCGGCCTGCAGCCCTTGAGTGCGCGGACATCCGTACTCATCGAAATCCTCTTGGCGCCGGGTGCGGCTTTCATCGGCAAGACGCTGCGGCACTTGCGCCTTCGCCGCCGCTACGGCGTCTATCCCGTCGCGCTGCACCGGCGCAGCGCCAATCTTGAGGACCGGTTTGAATATACCCCGTTGCAGGTCGGCGACACGCTCCTCATCGAGGGCGCGCCCGAGGATCTGAAACGCCTTTGCGACGACAACGATCTGGTCAATGTCGCCATGCCCCGCGAACGTGCGATCAAGAAGAGCCATGCGCCGATCGCGCTGGCGACAATGGCGGGCGTCGTCCTGCTGGCGACCTTCGGCGTCATGCCGATCGCCGGGCTCGCCGCGATCGGCGCGGCGATCGTGCTCGCGACGAAATGCGTCGAGGCGGACGAAGCGTTCGACGCGATCGACTGGCGCGTGCTGACGCTCATCATCGCGATGCTTGCGATCGGCCAGGCGCTGGAAAACGCCGGCCTTGTTGAAGCGGTTGTCGGCGCCGTGTCGCCGGTCCTGATGAACTTTCCGCCCATCGTCGCGCTCGCGATGATCTATGTTCTCTCGACAGCGCTGACCGAGACGATCACCAACAATGCTGTCGCCGTGATCGTGACGCCGGTCGCGATCGGCCTTGCGCAGTCCCTCGGGGTCGATCCGCGCCCGTTCGTCGTCGCCGTCATGTTCGCTGCGAGCGCCAGTTTCCTGACCCCGATCGGCTATCAGACGAATACGCTCGTCTACAGCGTCGGTGGGTACAAGTTCACCGACTATCTGCGTCTCGGCACCCCGCTGACCGTCTTCACGACCGTCGTCGCGATCATTTTGATCCCGGTTTTCTGGCCGTTCTGATTGTGCCGGGCCCCGGTCGGGGCTACGACCCTGCCGTCCCATTCCGTTCTCCGAGGAGTATTCAATGAAGAAGGCCCTGCTCAAGACCGCCGCCGTGCTCGCCGCGGTCACTGTCGCCGCTTGCAATCGCGGGGACGCGACGGCCGCCGCCGACGCCGCAGCGCCGGCCGAAGCGGCCTCGGAAGCTGATGGCGCCGTCGCGCCCGCGGGCGCCGACAATGCGGCCAAGTCCGAAAAGTTTCTCGCCGACAACGCCAAAAAGGCGGGCGTCAAGTCGACCGCGTCGGGCCTTCAATATGAAGTGCTCTCCGAAGGGCCGGCGACGGGCGTCTCGCCGAAGGCGACCGATCTTGTCGATGTCCATTATGTCGGCACGCTGATCGACGGCATTGAGTTCGACAGCTCGCGCGCCCGCGGCGCCGCCGCGCGCTTCCCGCTCAACCGGGTGATCCCTGGATGGACCGAAGGCGTGCAGTTGATGAGCGAAGGCGACCGCTATCGCTTCTATGTGCCGGCCGATCTCGCTTATGGCGAACAGGGAACGCCCGGCGGCCCGATCGGCCCCAATGAAACCCTGATCTTTGACGTGGAGCTATTGAAAGTGGTCAGCGCAGAACGCAACGCCGCCGCCGCCGCGACCTTTCTTGCCGCCAATGGCAAGAAGGCCGGCGTCAAAACAACCGCGTCGGGGCTTCAGTATGAAGTCCTGACGGAAGGCAAGGCCGGCGGGAAGCAGCCGAGCGACGCCAGCAAGGTCAGCGTGCACTATGAGGGCAAGCTCGTCGACGGCACGATCTTCGACAGCTCCTATCAGCGCGGCGAGCCGATTGAGTTTCCGCTGAACGCCGTCATCCCCGGCTGGACGGAAGGCGTTCAGCTGATGAGCGAGGGCGACAAGTTCCGCCTCTTTATCCCGCCCGCCCTCGGCTATGGCGCCGAAGGCACGCCCGGCGGCCCGATCGGACCGAATGAAGCGCTGGTCTTCGAGGTCGAGCTTTTGAAAGTCGTCGACTAAGGCGTAGCCGGAGGAATGGGCGCCGCGTTCCCTTCCTTTTCGGAGGAGCGAACGAACCCGCAACCCGCGCACGAATTAACCATAAGGGATTCGCCTTATTGATTGCTTGACTTCGGCCGTCAAAAGGTCCCATAGTACCGACATCGCGCCGCGGCTCCTGCCCGGCGCGATTGTCGTTTTAGTTCGTCGCTTAGGCGCGTCGGCGTTGAAAAGTCCGGATGGTCGCGCGGACCGGTGGCTCCAATCCACTGGCCGCGCGGGATTAAAGAAAAACCTGCTTCGAGCGAGGGCGCCGGCGCGCGCCTGATTGATGCGATCCGCACAGTACGGATTGTCCGCACAATCTCGCTGGAGGCCGCGGAAACGCTGGTGCGGTGATAGGCTGGCCCCGCCGGCGTTTCCGTATTGTCCGGATTGTCCGGCGGGCAAGAGCCCCGGCGGCACCGGCAATCAATGCGGCGCGCGCCGCCGGCTGAAGACAAAATAGACGACGAGGCCGGCCGCCATCCAGAGGAAGAACCGCGCCTGCGTCGCGCCCGGCAGGCTGAAGAACAGGTAAAGGCAGCCGAGGATCGCGGCGATGGCGACGACAAATCCGAAGGGCGCCTTGAACGGCCGGTTGCGGTTCGGCTCGCGCACTCTGAGGATCATCAGCGCGAGCGCGGTTGCGATGAAGGCGCACAGCGTCCCGGCATTGGCGAGCTCGGCGATCGTCGACAATGGCAGCACGCCGGCGAGAGCGGCGCAGACGACGCCGGTGAAAATTGTCATTGCGACGGGCGATCCGCTCTTGGCGTCCACGACGCCGAACCGCTTCGGGAGCAAGCCGTCGCGCGCCATCACGAAGAAAATGCGGCTCTGACCGTACATGAAGGCGAGAATGACGGTCGGCAGGGCGATCACGGCGGCGGCGGCGATGGCGGCGGCCGCTCCGCCATGGCCGAGCGAGCGCAGGATGTGGGCGAGCGGCTCGCCGGAAGACGCGAACTCCATGAAGGGCAGCGCGCCGACGGCGGCGGCGGCGACCGTCATATAGATCAGCGTACAGACAAGCATCGAGCCGATTATGCCGATCGAAAGGTTCCGGCCGGGGTCTTTCGTCTCCTCTGCCGCGGTCGACACGGCGTCAAAGCCGTAGAATGCGAAGAAAATGATCGCCGCCGCCGACATCACCCCGCGATCGGCGCCCGAAGCGTCGACGCTTGCGGCAAAGCCGTAGGGCGAGAAGGGCTCGAAATTCGCCGCGTCGAACGCCGGGAGCGCCAGCGCGACGAAAATGCCGAGCGCGACGATTTTCACGACGACGAGTACGGCGTTGATGTTTGCGCTTTCCCGAATGCCGACGAGCAGCATGCCGGTGACCGCCGCGACGATGACGACGGCAGGCAGATTGACAAGGCCGCCGCCCGCCGGGCCCGCCGTCAGAAGGATGGGAAGATCGACGCCCATGCCTTCGAGGAACCCGACCGCGTAGCCTGACCAGCCGACAGCGACCGCCGAACACACAACTGAATATTCAAGGATCAGCGCCCAGCCGACGAGCCAGGCGACGAGTTCGCCCATTGAGGCATAGGAATAGGTGTAGGCGCTCCCCGACGCCGGGATCATCGTCGCGAGCTCGGCGTAAGCGAGCGCGGCGAAGGCGCAGATGAGGCCCGCTACTCCAAAGGAGAGCATGACGGCGGGCCCGGCGCGCTCCGCGCCGACGCCGACAAGGGTGTAAATGCCCGTGCCGACGATCGCGCCGACGCCGAGGAGCACAAGGTGCCATGCGGAAAGGGACGGGCGCAGCCGGTCCGGCGCCTTCTCGTCGATCAGCGAATCAATCGGTTTGCGGCGAAACATGTCGGACAAGGCGGCCCCTCCATCGTCAGGCGCGGACCATCGGCCGCTTTTCCGCCGAGAGGCAAGCCTGGTCTGTATCGCAATGCACCCTGCTCCTCCCGCAAAGCGGGGGAGCTGTCTGCGAAGCGGACTGAGGGGGCGTGCTCGCGCAACAGGCGCCGGCTCGCGTGGAGAGGGCGGTCCCCCTCAGTCACGCCGTTGGCGTGACAGCTCCCCCGCTACGCGGGTGGAGCGGGGAGCCTGCTTCACTTACGTCGCTTCGCCGCGCTGTGATAGATGAGATGGTCTTACGGAAGTGGAAGAATGCCGAAACCCCTCGACCGCGCGGCCGTCGCCGCCCGTCTCAGCGCGGCCCCGCAATGGACCCTCGCCGCCGACGGCCTCTCGATCTCGCGAAGCCTCATCTTCGCGGACTTCAACGCCGCTTTCGGCTTTATGACGCGGGTCGCGCTCGCCGCCGAAAAGGCCGATCATCACCCGGAATGGTCGAATGTCTGGAACCGGGTCGATATCCGGCTCACCACGCACGACGCCGGCGGGCTGACCGAAAAGGACTTCGCGCTCGCCGCCGTCATCGATGCGGCGTCACAATAAAGCCCCCGGAGCGCCTTTGTGGCGCCCGGGGAACGCCGCTAGGGTGCCGGCGTCGAATTCGAAGGACGGATATTCATGGCGACGATCGCGCTTGTTGACGATGACGAAAACATTCTGACTTCCGTGTCGATGGCTCTCGAAGCCGAAGGCCACACGGTGAAAACTTTCGAGGACGGCGCAAAAGCGCTCGCAGACATCAACGCGACGCCGCCTGATCTCGTCGTCTCCGACATCAAGATGCCGACGATGGACGGCATGGAGCTGTTGCGCAGGCTTCGTCAGTCCTCGGATCTTCCGCTGATTTTCCTCACCTCGAAAGACGAAGAGATCGACGAAGTCCTCGGGCTCACCATGGGCGCCGACGACTATGTCAAGAAGCCGTTCTCGCAACGCCTTCTCCTGGAACGCGTGAAGGCGGTGCTCCGTAGACGGAGCGCCGCGCCGACGCCGACGAAGGAAGAGGAAAAGCAGATCATCCGCCGGTCGAGCCTGACGCTCGATCCGATGCGCCACGCCTGCCTGTGGAAAGGCGATCCGGTGACGCTGACGGTGACGGAGTTCCTGATCCTTGAAGCGCTCGCCCAGCGCCCCGGTTTCGTCAAAAGCCGCGATTCTCTGATGGACGCGGCTTATGACGATCCGGTCTATGTCGACGACCGCACGATCGACAGTCACATCAAACGCATCCGCAAGAAGTTCAGGATGGTCGATCCCGAATTCGATGCGGTCGAAACGCTCTACGGCGTCGGCTACAAATACAAGGAGAGCTGATCGAGCGCATGTCCGAGGGGGCGGCCAAACGTCCGCGCCGCGCCATTCGCCGGCTGCGTCCAGGCGTCGCCGTATCGCGGCTGACGCTGACGATCGTGCTCGCCAATCTGATCGGCCTCGTCATCCTGCTCGTCGGGTCGTTCGGCGTCACGCAATATCGCGACGGCCTTGTCCAGGCCAAGCTCGAAGGCGTGCGTGCGCAGGCCCAGCTTTTCGCCGACGTCCTCGCCCAGGTCGCGATCAACGAGACCGGCTGCGAACCCGTGGCGGGCGCGGACGCGCCCGGCGCGACCGTGTGCGGATTGTCGCTGTCGCAGCGTGACGTCAACGCCGTTTTCAACCGGGTCTGGGACAGTTTCGAAGGGCGCGTGCGGATATTCGCCGCGCCGCAGACGGACGACGATCCGCCCGTCAGGGACGCCGCCGCGCTTCTCATCGACGATGTGATGTTGCGCGCCGATGAAATCATCGTCGAAGAGCTGGCGCCGGTCGAGGATTCGGGCGCCGACAACGCCCTCTGGCGCGTCGCGCGAACCGCGGAATCGTTCCTGAAGCGCTTCATGACCGGCGGCTTTCGCCGCGACGCCGGACGCCGCACGATTGAAGCCGAATTGAACGAGGCGCTGGCGTCTTCGCCCTTCGCCGAAGATCGGGGCGCGACCTCGGTGCGCTTCAACGAGGACGGCGAACTCGTCGCCTCGGTCTCCGTGCCGATAAGGCGCGTGCAGGCGATTTACGGCGTCGTCACGGCGGAGATCGGCGGCATTGAGGATCTCGTTTCCGACGCACGACTTGCAATCCTTCCGTTCTTTGGGCTCGCTTGCGCGGCCGCGCTTTTGACCTCGCTTCTTCTCACCGCCGCGATCGCCCAGCCGATCCGTCAGCTCGCCGTCGCCGCAGACAAGGTGCGCGAGGGCATCGCCGCCGCGGGGCGCGCGCGCATTCCCGATTTCTCAAGCCGCAAGGACGAGATCGGCGAATTGTCAGTGTCGTTGCGGTCGATGACGCAAGCGATCTATGCGCGCATCGAAGCGATCGAGAGCTTTGCGGCGGACGTCGCGCATGAGCTGAAAAACCCGCTCACCTCGATCCGCAGCGCGACCGAAACGCTCGATATCGCGACCAAGCCGGAAGCGCGCGAGAAGCTGATGAGCGTCATCAAAAAAGACGTCGCGCGCATGGATCGCCTGATTACGGATATTTCGAACGCCTCGCGTCTCGACGCCGAGCTTGCCCGCGAGGCGAGGGAAGCGGTCGATTTGCGAAAGCTGCTCGCCGATATTGTCGAACTTTACCGTATGACGCTGAAGCCGAACGAGGCGAGGGTCACGTTCGACCCGTCCGGCGCGCCGGTCTATCTGTTCGGCAACGCGACCGCCTTGGGGCAGGTATTTCGCAACCTCATCGACAATGCGCGGTCCTTCTCTCCGCCGAATGGCGAGGTGCGGGTGTATCTGTCGCCGCCGTCCGAGCGCGACCGCGTCATTCAAGTGATCGTCGACGATGACGGTCCGGGCATCCCGGCGGACGCGCTCGAAAAGGTCTTTTCAAGGTTCTACACCAAACGCCCGCAGGGTTCGACCTTCGGCAATAATTCAGGGTTGGGCCTTGCCATCTCCCGTCAGATCGTGGCGAGCCATGACGGCGTTATCTGGGCGGAGAACCGCATCGGTGAATCAGGCGAGGTCCGGGGCGCACGGTTCGTCGTCGAACTGCCCGGGGCGTGACGGTATTGGCGTGACGCGAAACAACACACCTTCCGTCAGTTTCGACTTGCCGCGCGACGAGGACGAAAACGCGCTGCTTCACGCCACGGCGATTGCGCTGGCCGTCGATGCGGACGGTCCGCTTGCGGGCGTATTGCTGATGGGCGACTCGGGCGCCGGCAAATCATCGCTGGCGCTTTCGTTAATTGAAGCTTGCCCGTTCCGGCGCACAGCGCTTGTCGCCGACGATCAGGTGCTTGTCGGCGCGGATGGCGGCGCGACGGCGCCGAAAGCGCTGCAAGGCCTGATCGAGGTCCGGGGATTTGGTCCGGCGCAAGTGAAATCGGTGAACCGGGCGCGGCTCGCCGCCGCCTTCGATTTGTCGCTCGACTCCGAACGCGCGCCGACGCCCCAATGGCGCGCACTGGCGCCCGGCGTCATCGTCCCGTTGTTTCCCTTTCGATGGACCGGCGCAGAAGCAGCTGCGGCGCATCGTCTCCGCGTCATGGTTCGGCAAGTTTTATGTGGACAAACTGGCGAAGACCCGCAGGATACGCGGCCTTGAAGGGGTAAGACGCCGTCATGATCGGCCTTGTGATCGTCACGCACGGACGGTTGGCGGAAGATTTTGTCGCCGCGACAGAGCATGTCGTCGGGCCGCAGGCTGCGATTGAAACGATTTCGATCGCCGCCGACGACGATATGGAGGCCCGCCGCAATGACATCCTCGCGGCGGCGCACCGTGTCGATGCGGGCGCCGGGGTCATCATTCTCACCGACATGTTCGGCGGAACCCCGTCGAACCTCGCGATTTCGGTCATGTCGAAGGCCAATGCGGAAGTCATCGCCGGGGTCAACCTGCCGATGCTGATCAAGCTCGCCTCGATCCGCGCGGATCGCCCCCTCAAGGAGGCGGTCGCCGCCGCACATGACGCCGGGCGCAAATATATTAACGTGGCGTCCTGGGTCTTGTCCGGCGAACGCGGGTGAGGCGATGCCCGCCGCGGACGCTTCCAACGAAGTCTCGCTTGAAGTCCAGATCCTCAACCGCCGGGGCCTTCACGCGCGCGCCTCGGCGAAATTCTCCGCTGTCGCCGGGTCGTTCGAGGCGCAAGTGCGCGTGACGAAAGACGGGATCACGGTCGGCGGGCATTCGATCATGGGCCTCATGATGCTCGGCGCCGGAATCGGTTCGTCAATCACCATCAAGGCGACAGGCGAGCAGGCGCAAGAAGCGGTCGATACTCTGGCGGGATTGATCGCCGACAGATTCGGGGAGGGCGAGTGATTAGCTGCCCAGCGAGAGGCGAAACAGATGCTTAGCTCAGCGCTCCCACCGCTGGACCGCCGCCCTGCACCAGCACCTTTTGCCCGTCGCGGAGGCGCTCGCCGCCTCGGATGACAATGCGGTCGCCGGCCTTGATGTCTCCGATCGCTTCGATGAGATCGCCGTCGGCCGCGCCAAGTTCGACATCGATCTGCTTGGCGACGTCGTCAGCGCCGACGACGAATACGCTGACGCGCTCGGCCCGCAGGATCAGCGCATCGCGATGAACGGCGACGACGCGGCGTTTCGACGTTCGCGGCAGGCGCACCTCAACAGCGGAGCCGACGCGCCAATCCGTTTCGGGGAGATCGAGACGCACTTCGAGCGTGCGATTCACTTCATCGCCGACCGGCACGACGGCGCGCACTTCCGCTTCGACGGTTTGATCGCCATTTTTGACCGAGATCATATCGCCCGGCGAGACGCTGGCGAGCAACGAGTCAGAGGCGCGCGCCGCGACTTCGAGGTCCTCGGTGTTGACGAGGCGGACTATTGGCGCGCCCGGGTTCACATATTCGCCCACATCGATCTGCCGCGCGACGACGCGGCCGGCGAAGGGCGCGCGCACCTGCGTGCGTTCGAGCGCGGTCTCGGCCCGGCGCAACGCGACGCGCGCGCGGGCGAGGTCGCCCGAAGCGGCGTCGCGATCGGCGCGCAATTGGTCGATCGTCGCTTCGGACTCGCCGCCGTCTTCTCCGAGCCCTTCATAACGCTCGACGAGCTTGGCCGCCTGGCTGGCGCGCGCCGAAAGGCGCGCAATATCGGCACGCGCTTCGTCGCGCTGCGCGGTGGCGTCGGCGGGATCGATGCGGGCGATGACATCGCCTTTTGCAACTTCTGCGCCGACTTCCGCGGTCCAGACGATCGGTCCCGGCGTCGCCGCGGCGATCTGGCTGTCGCTCATCGAGACGATGGAACCCGGCGCGCCGGCATGCGGGGCGAGCTCAGTCATCACCGCTTCGGCGATCCTGACGGGCGCGGGCGGCGGGCCCTGCGGCGCTTCGGCCTGCGCCGCGTCCGCCTTCGGCTGGAAGACCCCGGCGACAAAGGCGCCGCCCGCAGCGAGCGCAAGGACGCCGGCCGCGGCGAGGAGCGGGGGCTTTTTCATCAATTGGCGAACGCGCACCATGGGCAATCCCTCCGATTATTCCGCAGGCTGAAGAACAAGGCCGCGCGCCGCCGCGCGGGAGCGTTGTCCGGCGCCGAGCTGCAGCAGCGCCGGCGTCAGCATCAACGTGAAGAGCGTCGAGACGGTCATGCCGCCGAAGATGACGGTCGCAAGGCCACGGTAGATTTGCGCGCCTTCGCCCGGCGCGAGAATGAGCGGGGCCATGCCCATCAGCGTCGTCGCCGTCGTCATGAAGATCGGGCGGACCCGGAGGCGCAACGCTTCGCGCACCGCGTCCCGGCGCGACATGCCTTCGGCTTCGGACTGCCGCGCCTGCTCGACAAGCAGGATCGCGTTGTTGACGACAATGCCGAGGAGAATGATGAAGCCGATCATGCCGAGAAGATCGAGCGGCGTCGGGTTGACGAGGTTCAAGATCCTGATCGCGGCGATGCCGCCGACCGCGGCCATCGGAATGGTGATGAGAACGATGGCGGCGTCGCGCACCGACTTGAAGAGCGCCGCCATGATCAGGAACAGGATCGCGACCGCCAGTAGGAAGTTCCCGCCGAGATTGGTGATCGCCCGGTTAAGGCTGTCAGCCTCGCCGGCATATTTGACCGAGGCGCCTTCCGGAAGCGCGGCGTAGATGTCCTTCTCGGCCTTGTCCTTGATCGTCGCGACGAGGTCGCCGAGCGCAAGTCCTTCCGGCGCATTGATCGCCAGCGAAATCGTACGGCGGCCGTCGATGCGCGGGATTTGCTGCGGGCCGACGGTGCGGCGGAAGCTCGCCAGTTCCCCAAGCGGCACCACGCCGCCGGAGGGCGTCGAAATCGGAACCGTCGAAAGATATTCAGGCTCGCCCCACTCGTCGGCTTTGAGGATGATGTCGATCCGGCCGTCTTCGTGGAAGAACTCGCCGAGCCACAAGCCGTCGCCGAGCGCGCGGACGGCGCTTGCAACGCTCTGGCGCGACATGCCGACTTCGGCGATGCGCCGGTCGTTCGGAACCAAAGTGATTTCCGGCGCGACGACTTGCGGATCGGGGTTCGGCCAGACGGTCGAGCCCGGGATCGCCGCGGTGATGATGTCGATGACAGCGGGCGTTGAGGCCATCAGCGCGTCATAATCCGCCGCTTGAAGATCGACGCGGAAGTCGCCGCCGCCGCCGAAATCACCGAATAGGTCGCCCTGCCGCGCGAAGACGCGCGTGTCCGGAAACCCGACAAGAATTTCCTCGTTCACGAGTTTTTCGAGGCGCGCCATGTCGGACTGCTTCTTCGGGCGCACGCCGATATTGCCGCCCCAGTCCTGGGAGTAGAGGTAATAGTTGAGGAGAGCCGGTTCCTTCTCGCCCTTCATGTAGGGATCGAGCCGCTGAACGACGACTTCGGCGAACTCCTCGCGAATGGTGTTGGCGTTGGCGCCCGAGGGAAATCCGATGAACCCGTCGATCGCCGCGCGTTTCACCGGCGGCAGGTAATTGAGCGACGGGAAGAGGAAGATGCTGAGCGCGATCGGCACGATGGTGAGGCCGGCGATCCACGCATACCGTTTCGCCGGTGTCGAGGTGAGCGCCATGATGGCGTCAGGCGTGCGTTCGAAAAAGCCGGCGCCCATCGCGCGCGTTGCTGATTTCGGCTTGTTCTTCATGAAGAGCGCCGCCGCAGTCGGCAGCACCGTCGCGGCGACGATCAGACTGAACGTGACGGCGATGGCGATCGTCAACGCAAGATCGGAGAAGAGCTGGCCTTCGACGTCCTCGAAGAACATCACCGGCACGAACACCGCCACAGTCGTCACGGTAGACGCGAAGAGCGCGCCGAAAACCTGGCCGACCGCTTTTGAAGCGGCCTCCCGCGGCTCCGCGCCTTCCTCTCGAAGGCGAACGAAATTCTCCATCACGACGATCGCGGCGTCGAGCACCATGCCGGTCGCAAAGGCGAGGCCGGCGAGCGAGATGACGTTGATCGAGCGGCCGGTCAGATTGAGAAGGACGATGGTCGCTGCAAGGCTGATCGGAATCGCCGTCGCGATGAGGAGCGTCGCAACCGTGCGGCGAAGGAACGCCCACAAGATACCCGTCGCCAGAAGGACGCCGAGGAAAAGATTGCCGGTCAGCATCGACAGGGCGTTTTTGATGAACAGTGACGGGTCGAAGCTCTTGTGGATCGCATAGCCGAGCTCGCCGAGCGGACCCTCGTTAAGCTCGTCGATCTTGGCGGTGATTGAGCCGATCGCTGCGAGCGTATTGGCGCCCGGCTCGCGAATGACGCGCATGCCGATCGCCGGATTGCCGTTCTGGTAGACGACGCCGCCGCCGCGGTCGTTGACGACCGAGACATCGGCGAGATCGCCGAGCCGGATCGGCGCGCCATTGCGCCAGGCGAGGATCGTTTCCTCAAGCTGCTCCGCCGTATAACGGCCCTCGAAACGCAGGCTGTAATTCCGGCGGCCGACTTCGATCGACCCGCCGGTCACGTCGGATGACCGGTTCACGGTCTGCGCGATTTCATCGATCGTCACGCCAAGCTGGGCGAGGCGGAACGGATCGAAAGAAATGCGGACGATCTCCTCGCCGTCATCGCTGTTGACGTCGATGCCGCCGACGCCTTCGATCGCCTCGAGCTCCGGCGCGATCCTGTTCTCAGCAAAATCGCTGAGCTTGGCGCCTGCATTGTCGGCGCCGGGCAGGCGCTGAAGAAAGAGGAAGATAAGCGTCTCGCTGGCGCCGCCGCCGCCATTGTTGTTGATCTGCGGCCGGTCGGCGTCGGCGGGCAGGCCGCGCACGCGCTGCAGGCGGCTGGTCACCTCGGTCAGCGCCTTGTCCATATTGGTGCCCAGCGCGAATTCGAGATTGATGAAGCCGCCGCCCGAATTCGACCAGGACTGCATGGTCTTCAGCCCAGGCGCGCCCCGCAATTCGCGTTCGATCGGATCGATGATTTCGCTTTCGACTTCGCGGGGCGAGGCGGCGCGCCAGCCCGTCCAGACGCCGAGAACGGGCCGTTCGATATTCGGCAGAAGCTGAATCGGCAGCTTCGTCAGCGACACGCCGCCGAACAAAAAAATCACCGCGAGAACGACCCCGAGGGCCGCGGGATATTTGAGACAGAGTTTCGTAAGACCCATGGCGCCGCCCGTCGTCCTGCGTGAAAGCGACATTTGTCGCGTGACAGGATAAGCCTCATTTCAGGCCCGAATAACAAGGGGCCGTTGATCCTGTTTCGACCAACGGCCCCGATGAAGCGGCGAGCAGAGTCAGAGTTGCGACGAAGCGAAAGACGTTAATTTGCTTCCTTCATCCGGTCGTCCAGCCGGCCGATGTCGCGTTCGATTTCGGCTTCGCGGCGTTCCAGTTCCCACTTGGCGCGTTCGATCTCGCGTTCATGTTCGCGGCGTGACGATTCAATCTCGCGGCGCGCCTCGGCGAGCGCGAGCCGAATGGTCCGGCGCTCCGCTTCGCTTGCATCTTCATCGTCAAGCGCTGCTTCTTCAGCGTCGATTTCAGCGAGCGCGTCGTCAAGGCCGTCATTGAGGGCATCGCCGAGATCAGCGCGCGCCTCGGAAAGCGCTTCAAGTTCGGCGACGAGAGAGTCGCGTTCAGCTTCGTACGCAGCTTGTCTCGCTTCCCGCTCAGCTTCGTGCGCCTCCCGCATCGCCTCCTGCTGCGCCTCCATTGCTTCCCGGCGGGCCTCCTCGAGTTCGTGCCGCGCCGCTTCGGCGTCTTTGTCCCACTGCTGGGCGAAGCGCCGATCGTTCACAAAGGATCGCGAGAAATCGCGTTTCATCGCTTCGGCCCGCTTCTCGGCGCTCGCTCGGATCTTTTCGGCGTGCTTGCGCCATTCCTTCTGCGACCGCGCCATTTCTTCACGCGCCTTTTCGCGGTGAATGCGCATTTCGGCGATGGCCGCCTTCATCTCCGCGCGTTTTTCCGGAGTCATCGGATCGCCGCTTGTGAAGCGACGCGTTTCGCCGTCGATCGTGAATTCGATATCGTAGACAGCGCCGTCTGCGATCTCGATGTCGCCGAGCAGGCGCTGTTCGAGGTCGGCCGCCATGCGATCGGTGAGCGTGTCGCCATTCCTGAAGGCGAAGCCCTCGGCGCCGTTGATGACAAATTGGATCGCAGGATCGGGATCGATATCGCTCAACTCAATCGTAAGGTCGAGATCCTCCGGCGCCACGGGAGCAATCGGCGCAACAGGCGCAACCACAGGCTCCGCATCGACCCATTGCGGCGGTAACGGCGCGTCGGGCACGTCAGGCAGGGCGGCAAATGCCGGCTCAACCGCGCGGCCGTTTTTCAGAACTTCGAAGTGAAGATGCGGACCGGTCACTTTGCCGGTCTCGCCGACGGCTCCGATGACTTCGCCCTTCTTGACCGACTGGCCGATTTTGACCTTGTAGCCGTCGAGGTGGGCGTAACGCGATTGCATGCCGTGACCGTGATCAACGATCACCAGCGTGCCGTACCCCTCTTTGCCGGGAACCCTTGATGACGCTTCGACGACGATCCCGTCGGCGGACGCTTTCACCGGCGTCCCCTTCGCGGCCTTGATATCGACACCCTGATGTTCGACCGGTGTCGTATTGTCGTCTAGGCTCTTGAACGTCTTGCCGAATGGCAGCGTTACATCCCCCTCGACCGGCTTCTTGAAAACAGGGTCGACGACAGTCTCGCGTGTCACCTGAATGTCCTTTTCCGACACGGCCGCCAACGCGAGACGCCTTTTCTCTGCCGCCGCTTCAGGATCGACCGCGAACGCCGCCTGGCCAACCGCGATCAGGGCGGCGACGGACGCCGCGCCGGCAAGCGCCGCCCGCGCGCCGAAGGAAGCGCGCCTTTCGCCATCCGTTGACAGAATCGAGTCGAGGCGGCGGCGGCGGCCCTGGCGATCATTGGGCGTGAAGCCGGGCGCCAGCGCGGGCAGGATGTTCTGCTTCATCGCCGCATATTTGAGGCCTTTGACAAAACACGAGGCGTAGGCGCGACGATCGACGCCGGAACCGATGACCAGACGGTCCGCCCCTTCCTCAGCGGCGAGTTCCACCCGCGCCGCGATGCTGGTGACGAGCGGGTTGAACCAGAACAGCACGCGCGCCAGCGCTGTCGCTGTGAAAAGGCGCGTGTCGCCGCGCTTCAGATGCGCAATCTCGTGAGCGCACATCAGCGCGACATCATCCTCCGAGACGCGCGAATCCAAGTCATGCGGAATGAGGACAACCGGCGACACCGCGCCATAGACGCAGACGCTCGACACGTGGCGCGATCGTTTGAGCGCTGGCGCCTTGACCCCAAACTCGAACGCCCAGTCCTCCGCTGAAGCGAGCAGCTTCTCGTTGCGCACTGGTTCGGCGAGGCCCGCCGCGATCAGGAAGCCCGCCTGTCGCGCCGCCCAGATGAAAAAGGCGAGCGCCGCGCCGTAAATATAAAGCAGCGCAAGCGCATTCATCGCCTGGTCAAAACTCAGCAGCGGCGAGGCTCCGGCGATGTTCGCGATTTCCGCCCCGGATTCAGTGCGGGCAGCCGCGTCAACGCGATCCAGAACGACGGCGCTTGCTGGCGTTGCGGTTTGCGCCTCGACAAGCATAGGCGATGCCGGCGGGGGCCGCAGCGACACGCCGAAGGCGGCGAGCGAAGGCGCAACGAGCGACGGCAGAATGGCGAGGAGAAGCGCCGCGATCCAAAGCCGGTCGCCGCGCGCCGTTCCGCTCCGCTCCAGATGCATGGCGCCGGCGAGCAAGACGCCCGCCCAAACGACCGACGCGGCGAGGCAGGCGATCAGGGCTTCCGACTGATAGGCGTTCAATCCAAGCAGCGTCGTCATTGCCGGTCCTCCGCTCTAAGCGCCGCTTCCAGCTCTTCGATTTCGTCTTTGGTCAGCAATTTCGAATCGGCGAACATCACCGCCGACGGGGCCGCATCGAGTTCAAGAACCCGATCTGAAAAATCGCGGATCATGCGGGTCAGCAGCGCGACCTTGCCAATCGAGGCCGAGTAAACGTTGACGCCGTCAGACGCCTTTTTCTTGAGGAGACCCTTTTCGCACATCCGCTCGATGACGGTGCGCATGGTGGAATAGGTCCAATTGAACTCAGGCGCGACTTCGTCGGTGATTTCGCGCGCCGACAGCGCCTTGCGCCGCCAAAGGAGTTTCAGGATCGCCAGCTCAGGCTTGGTCGGCTGGAGGGCGGGATCGATCGCCATGGCGGAGCCTCGCGGAAAAGATTGCGTGACACTTGTAGCGTCCCGTTACAGGTGTCGCAAGCCGCTTTCGGCCCCGCTATCCTGTGAAAACCCGATGAAATCCCTTTCTTTGCGACGAACGGACGTTTGCCGTCGGCGGACAGGTTGGTTTTCGGGAAGTTAACGCCCTGTTCAGCCGTTTGACGAATGATCGGAGGCGGGGAAGCACAGCGAGCCCTGCCATGAGCAGAGAAGACAAATCGGCCCTTCGCGCGAAAACCGCCGAGCAAGATCCCGACCCGCTGGATGAAGTTTCGCCGGAAGAGCGCCGCGGCGACATCAGACGCCCGACCTTCAAGGCCGGCGAAATCATTCTCGACGATGGCCGCAAAGTCGCCTGTATCGTCCGAAACATCTCGGACTCCGGCTGCCTGATGAAGCTCGATAACGCGGACGCGCTGCCCGATGACGTCGCCATCCGGATCGATCTCGACAAGCCGCCGCGTCCCGCCGAAATCGTCTGGCGCTCCGCGACCTTGGCCGGCGCCATGTTCGTGCGTAAATTTTCCTAGACGGATAAATTTTCGATCGCCGCGATGATTGCTGCAAGTTCGTGCGGCTTCGAAAGACGGTGATCGCCTGCTTTGATTAGCGTCACGACCAGATCGTCTGTCTCAAGGCATTCCGCAAACGCCAATGCGTGACGCCAGGGGACGTCTTCGTCCGCCATGCCCTGCAGAATGCGAACAGGCGCTGCAATGCCGATGGGCCTGCCGAGGATCAGATGCTTGCGGCCGTCTTCAATCAATGCGCGCGTGATGATCGAAGGTTCAGGGGAATAAGGAGAATGTTCGACGAGACGTCCGTGCGTAAGAACCTGATCGCGCTCCGGCCCGGTCAATTGCTCCCAGAGCAGGACCTCCGTGAAATCAGGCGCAGGCGCAATGAAGACTGTGCCGACGATGTCATTGGGCCGGCGCAGGGCGAGCAGCGCAGCGATCCAGCCGCCCATACTTGAGCCGATCAGGACCTGCGGCCCATCGGTCAGCTGGTCAAAAGCGGCAAGCGCGTCGCTGAGCCAGCTTGAAATGGTCCCATTCTCAAACCGGCCATCTGATGCGCCGTGTCCGGAATAATCGAAACGCAAAAAAGCCCGACCGGCCTTGGCCGCCCAATTGGCGAGATGCTCGGCCTTGGTTCCGGTCATGTCGGATTTGAACCCGCCGAACCAGACGAGGCCCGGTCCTGCGCCCTCAAGGCGGCGAAAAGCGATCCGGCCCGTCGGTCCGTCGATGAAACCGCATTCTTCGCGCATGGGGTCGCCTTGATCCTTGCCGGGCGGTTTGTCCTATAAGCGCGGCGATGGCGTTCGACAAAACGATCCTTCAGGTCATTCCGATGCTGGACGCCGGCGGCGCCGAGCGCACGACGCTTGAAATGACGCGCGCGATCATCGCCGCCGGCGGGCGCGCCATCGTTGCGACGTCGGGCGGGCGCATGACGGGTGCTGTCGAAGCGGCCGGTGGCCGGGTGGCGATGATGCCGGTCCAATCCAAAAATCCGATCGAAATCGCGGCGAACGCATCGCGGCTCGCCGCTTTGATTCGCGCTGAACGGATCGATCTCATTCATGCGCGATCAAGGGCGCCGGCCTGGAGCGCGCTGTGGGCGGCGCGCCAGACTGGCGTGCCGTTCGTTACGACCTGGCACGGCGCTTACCGGGCCGGATCGCCGTGGAAGCAATTCTACAATTCAGCAATGGCGCGCGCCGATCTCGTGATCGCCAATTCGGCGTTCACGGCGGAGGCGATTCGCGCGGTGCGTGATCCGGGCGCGCGCCTCAGGATTATCCACAGGGGCGCCGACGTCGATGAATTCAACCCTGAGCGGGTATCGGCGCAACGGATCGCGGCTGTCGCCGCCAAATGGGCGCTGGATGTGCCGCGCCCTTTCGTCCTGCTTCTTCCTGCGCGCCTTACGGACTGGAAGGGGCATCGCGTCGCAATTGACTCCTTTCGGTTTTTGACGGGCGACGGCCGGTCTGGCGCGGCCGGGGATTTAAGGCTAATTTTCGCTGGGGATGCGCAGGGGCGGGACCGATATGCCGCTCAGTTGTTGCGTGGGGTCAAGGACTTGGGGCTTGAGCGGATGATCCGTTTCGCCGGTCATTGCGACGACATGCCGGCGGCATATGCGGCTGCCGATGCGGTATTGTCGCCATCGACGAGGCCCGAAGCGTTCGGCCGCGTCGCGGCGGAAGCGGGCGCGATGGCGCGAGTCGCCATCGCCGCCGATCACGGCGGCGCGCGTGAAACCATCGTCGATGGCGACACGGGCTATCTTGTCGCGCCGGGATCGTCGGAGGCGCTCGCCGCAGCGATCCGCCGGACGATGGAAATGGGACGCGAGGCCCGCGCTGCCATGGGCGACCGGGCGCGCGCGCGAATTACAGAATTGTTCTCGACCGAAGCCATGACCGCCGCGACGCTCGACGCCTACAAAGCGCTGTTGGGCAACTGGGCGCGCGCGGTATGAGCCGGCGCCCCGACAACATCCTGATCATCAAGACAGACGGTCTTGCCGCTTTCGTCGCGGCCGAGCCCCTATTTGAATCGATCCGTAGCGCTCACCCGGGCGCGCGCATCAGCCTCTTGACGCAGCAGCATCTGCAGCGCGTCGCGCGCGCATCGCCTTATTTCGATCAAGTCGCTGCGATGCCGGATTTTCGCGATCCGGACGCGCGCAAGGCGTTTGTAAAGCAAGTCCAGAGTTCGCATTTTGCATGCATCTATGATCTGGCGGCCAATGAGGAGGCAAAGCGCCTTTACGCCGCGCTTGGGCCCTTCAGGCCGAAATGGCGGTCAGTGGCGCCGGCCTCGCGCTCGGCGCGCCTTCGCGGCGCGCCGGAAGAAGGACTTCCCAACACCTCGAAGTTTTCAGCATCCGTCGGCCTCGATGCGGCGACCCGGTTGCCCGATTTTACCTGGGCGCTGGCGACGCGAAAAGACTCTGCGAACATGCAGCCGTCCTGGTTCGGCATTTCAGGGGTCTACGGGTTGTTGATGCCGGGGATTGACGAAACACGCCGCTGGCCGGCCGAGCGCTACGCGGAACTCGCGCGCATGATGGCGAAAAAAGGGGTGATGCCGGTCATGGTCGGGCCGAAGGAGCTGCACGCCTTTGCCGACGAAGTCGCCAATGGGGCGCCGGAACTTGTCGATATCACCGGCAAGACCGATCATCTGCAACTCGTCGCATTGGCCCAAACGGCGGCATTTTTCGTCAGCGACGCCGCCGAAGAGGTGCACCTGGCGGTCAGTGTCGGCTGCGCCGGCGTTCTGATCCGAAAGGCGGGGGAGGAGCACCTCTCTCCCAAGGGCCGGAACGTCATCACCCTGACGGCCAGGGAAAATCTCGGCGAGGCGACCTGCGACTTCGTTTGGCGAGCCCTCAATAATATGGGCCTTCTGCCCAAAGGGTCGGCCAATCCGCGCGCGGCTGTCCGTTGATCTTGCACCCCCAAAGCCTATATAGGCCGGGCCTGCGCCGATCGGATTTTAATAGGTCGTTCAGCGCCGCCGCGACATGGTCGCGAGAATTCCGTCACTGTTTGTCCTGAAGCCGCCCAAGGAGATTCCTTTATATCCCGCAGACCTTTCGCCCCCGCCCCGCCTAAAGGAGACGGCCCCCGCATCAATGAAGACATCGCAGTTCCAACCGTTCTGCTGATCGACCATCTCGGCGAGAAGCGCGGCGTCGTGCCGACGCCCCGAGCGATCGAAATGGCGATGGAGGTCGGCCTCGATCTCGTCGAGGTTTCCCCGGGCACGCAGCCGCCGGTCTGCAAAATTCTCGATTTTGGCAAGTTCAAATATCAGCAGCAGAAGAAGAAGGCTGAAGCGAAAAAGAACCAGAAAGTCGTCGAGATCAAAGAGATCAAGATGCGCCCGAACATCGATGACCACGACTACGAAGTTAAGGCGAAGCAAATGCGGAACTTCTTCGCCGAGGGTGACAAGGTGAAGGTCACGCTGCGCTTCCGCGGCCGCGAAATGGCCTATCAGGACCGCGGCATGTCCCTGCTCGACAAGGTGAAGGCGGACTTCGAGGACATCGCGAAGGTCGAGCAGATGCCCAAGCTTGAGGGCAAGCAGATGATGATGGTGATGGCGCCGCGCTGAGCGGACGGTCGCGCTATCCCAAATGCGTGCGACGCTGCCGCCGCATACTACTTCAAAGCGATTTTCCAACGCGGCTCGTCGCAACAATTGCGAAGGGCCGCGCCTTGGCGCATTGCTTGCTGACTTCGGGGGACGTTCCGGCGGCGCCAGGCCGGAGCGAGGCGGGCCGGTTCAGTGATGAGTGAGGGTATTAAAGCATTTCTCGACGCTGCGCCGTGGGCGCCGTTGGCGATTGCGTTCATTGTCGGCCTCGCTTGCGGCTGGCTGATTTGGGGGTTCCAGAGCGCGACGTCCGACGACGCGACCGCCCCAGCCGCCGAACCCGCTCAGGATGGCGGCGACGAACGCAATGAAATTGTCGTCCTTCGCGCTGAACTTGAAGCCGCGCGCGCGCTTCTTGATGACGAGGTCGATCAGCAGGAAGACATCGGCCGTCAGCTTTCAGCGCTCGACGAAGCCCTGAAGCGCGCCAACGGGCGCTTGAAGATCCTCCTCAGAACAGTGAAGCGCTAGGCGCTTTCCTGTCCCGAAACGGGGCGGATCGGCGCCGGTTCGATCCGGCGGATTGCTTCGGCCAGCGGAATGAAGGCAAATCCAGCAAGGCATGCCGCGAGGAGAAAATGCGCGCCGGGGAAGTAAATTGGCGCGCCTTCCGCTGAGAACGCGGCGAAGATCTGGGTCATTAATAGCGGACCGATGATCATGGCGACGCCGTTAAGGCTGCCGATCGCGCCCTGCAATTCGCCTTGCGCATTTGCCGGAGCGCTCTTTGACATGATGCCTTGCAGCGCCGGCGCCGCAAATCCGGCGAACGAACCGAGCGCGATCAGAGCGTAAATCATCCAGCCTTCGGTGGCGAACGCGTAACAGAAATAAGCGAGGATCGCGATTGTCATCCCGATGATCGCTGCGCGCGCCTCGCCGATCGCGGGGATGACGATCCGTGTGAGGCCGCCTTCGACAATCGCCGCCGAAAGTCCGACCGCCATGAGAGAAAAGCCGATCTCTCTAGGCGACCATCCAATTCGCTCTTGAGCGAAATAGGCCCAGACAGCCGGGAAGCTCCAGCGCGCAAGTCCCAGCAGAAAAAACACCGCCGCCGCGGGCAGAATAGCCGGATATTGCCTGAAATTCTTGAAGCTCGCGAAGGCATTCGCCCGGCGCCAGTTGAACGGCACGCGATTTTCAGGCGGGTTCGTCTCCGGCAGAAAAAACCATCCATAAACAAAGTTGATCGCGCCGAGCGCTGCAACGGCATAGAACGGCGCGCGGTGGCCGTATTCGTCGCCTATAAGTCCGCCGAGCGCGGGTCCAATGATGAAGCCGAGCCCGAAGGCGGCGCCCATGAGTCCAAAATTCGCCGCGCGCTTCTCCGGCGGCGAGATGTCGGCGATGTAGGCGTTCGCTGTCGAGAATGTCGCCGAAAAACATCCGGCGAGAATGCGCGCGGCGAACAGGACCGCGAGCGACGGCGCCAGCGCCATCATTAGAAAGTCGGCGGCGTAGGCGGCGAGCGAGCCAAGCAAGACAGGCCGGCGTCCATAGCGGTCAGAGAGCTGGCCCATCACGGGCATCATGACAAACTGCATGACGGCGTAGGCGACCGAGAGATATCCGCCCCAGCGCGAGGCGCTCGCGACGCCTTCGCCTGTCACATCCATGACAAGCTGCGGCATCACGGGCAGGATGATGCCGAATCCGATCATGTTGATCATGACCGTGATGAAAATGAACAGGAGCGCGTTCGGCCCCGGTTTTGCCGCCGCCATTGCGCGCACCAACCCTTAGATGTCCGTGGTGTCGGGCGCCGGGCGGTCCGCGTCAATCGCCGTAATCTTGATCGCCGTGATCTGGTTGCGGCGGCGCCGCAGGATACGGAACCGGACGCCGTGAAACGAAAAAGTCTGTCCAACCTCTGGAATCGACTGGGCTTCATGGATGACAAGGCCGGCGATGGTAACGGCCTCGGCGTCGGGGAGGGACCAGTCCATCACGCGATTGAGATCGCGAATCGTGACCGCGCCGTCGACATTGACGGAGCCGTCGGCTTGGGGTCTCACGCCCTGAACGGGGCTGTCGTGCTCGTCTTCGATCTCGCCAACGATTTCCTCGATGATGTCTTCCATCGTCACAAGTCCGCGTATCGATCCGTATTCATCGACGATGAGCGCGAACTGCTCCTGTCCTCTGCGAAAATTGTCGAGTTGCTCCTGCAGAGTTGTCGTCTCAGGCGCGAAATAAGGTTTGCGGGCGATATCGGCGACGACGACCCGTGACGCGTCGCCGTCCAGTTCCCAAATTGCGCGGAGGAAATCCTTCACGTGAAGGACGCCTACGATGTTTTCAGAGGCGTCGCGAAAAAGCGGAAAGCGCGTGTGGCCGGACTTCATCGCCTGCGCGAGGAGGGTCTCAGGCTTTTCATCGATGTCGAGCATGTCGACCGACTTGCGGTGGACCATGATCTCGCCGACCGTAATCTCGTCGAGGTCCAGTGCGCCTCGGACGATATCGCGCGCGGCCCTTTCAAGATCGCCTTCATCATGATGCAATTCGATGGCGCCCCGCAATTCGTCCGTTGCGGAGAAAATGCGTTCAGACTTCGACGTATCGATCCCAAGGAGACCGAGAAGGAACCGGACAAATCCCTGTATGACATAGGTGACGGGCGAAAAGACGAAGACGACCCATCGCAAAATTGGCGCGACGAAGAGCGCAATTGAGTCTGGCCGGGAAATTGCGGCGGTTTTCGGCGTGACTTCCGAAAATAGAATAATGAGAATAGTCATGGTGGCGGTCGCAACGGCGATGGCGATGCCGCCCGCGCCAAACCATGACACAAAAAGTCCCGACGCGAGCGTCGTCGCCAAAATATTCACAAGATTGTTGCCGACAAGAATCGAGCCGAGCAACCGTTCGCGGTCCCTAATCAACAAATTGACGCGGCGCGCGCGTCCGTTGCCGTCGGTCTCAAGCTTGTGCATGCGCGCCCGGGAAGCGGCGGTCAGCGCCGTTTCCGACCCGGAGAAAAGGGCCGACATCAGAAGCAGGACGAATATCGCGCCAATTGTCAGCGCCGTGCCGGGGTCCATGGGATCCTTCGAATGCTGGGTTTCGTGCTGTTGATGATCGCCGTCCCTAACGCTGGGCCACGGCGAGAAAGCGCAGGACTTTTTCCGCAGAAACGTCAGGCGCGATGAAAGCTTCGCCGATACGGCGAGCGAGGATGAGTGTCAGGCGACCCTGCGCGACCTTCTTATCTTGCATCATAAGGTTGAGAAGCATTTCTGGGGAAAACGCCGCTGCGCCTTCGATTTCGCCAAGGCGCGCCGGCAATTCCGCAGACGTAAGATGCGCTTTGAGTCGCGCCGCGTCTTCTACGTGACAATGCCCTTCGCTGACCGAGAAATCGAAAGCGAGCGCCATTCCGCAAGCCACCGCTTCGCCGTGCAGGAGCCTATCTGAAAAGCCGCAGGCTGCTTCGAGCGCGTGGCCGAAGGTGTGTCCAAGATTGAGCAGCGCGCGCGCTCCTTCCTCGCGCTCGTCGCTGGCCACGATCGCCGCCTTCGATGCGCAAGACTTTACGACCGCCTCGCGTCTCACCGTTCTATTTCCCGCAATTAACGCTGGCCCACTCCGTTCAAGCCAGACGAAAAACGCCTCATCGCCGAGCGCTGCATATTTGACGATTTCGGCATAGCCGGCGCGCAATTGCCTCGGCGGAAGGGTGTCGAGGACGCTGATATCAGCAAGTACGACGGCGGGCTGATAAAACGCTCCAATAAGGTTCTTGCCTTGTCGCACATTGATGGCGGTCTTACCGCCGACCGAACTATCGACTTGGGCAAGCAAGGTCGTCGGGATTTGCGCAAAGCGGCAACCCCGCCGAAGAATGGACGCGGCAAATCCAGTAAGATCGCCGATGACACCGCCGCCGAAGGCGATGACTAGGTCGCCGCGCTCGACGCCGAGGCCAAGTAGCGCCTCTGTCAGTGACTCTAGGTGTGAGAAAGACTTCGTCGCCTCACCTGGGGGGAGAACAATCGTCTCATATTGTACGCCAGCCGATGAAAGCGAGTCGCGCAAACGCTCGCCATGCACCGCATCGACATTCGCATCGGAAACAATTGCCGCGAAAGGGCGCCGCAAAAGGGGACCCAGCAGCGCGCCCGCGGCGTCGACCAGGCCGTCCTCGACGTAGATGTCGTAGCGTCGTGCGCCGAGTTCGACGCTAACAGCGGGGGACGTCATGCGCTGACCTTTGCTTTCATTCGATCCTCTAACGCCGCGACGATTGCGGCGACCGTTCGTCCATGCGCGCCGGGGCGGCTGTCGATCGTCAAGGTGGCCTCCGCGTAATGCGGCGTACGCTCGGCAAGGAGCCGGGCGATCGTCTCTTTCGGGTCTCCCTTTTTCAGCAAAGGGCGGGTTGGCCGGCGCGTCGCCCGCCGGACGAGCGTTTCGACATCGGCGCGAAGCCAGATCGAAAGCGCCTTCTCTTTGACGAGCGTGCGCGTTGAGGCGTTGGTGAGCGCGCCGCCGCCCGTGGCGAGCACAATCGGGCCGCCGGAGAGAAGCCGAGCGATCACCTTCATCTCGCCTTGCCGGAAACTTTCCTCGCCATGTTTCTCAAAAAGCTCCGACACGCTCATGCCGGCCGCCTCCTCAATTTCCGCATCGGCGTCATGGAAAGCCAGATTGAGCGCCTTGGCGAGGCGACGGCCGACGGTCGTCTTTCCAGCGCCCATCATGCCGACGAGGACGATCGGACGATCGATACGAAAAGCGGGGATTTCCTTGCAAGTCGGAGAAGCCATGGCGCGGCCTCTGTCTAAAGAACCCCAGGGCCTCGCGCCAGTAGGCCTGCGCCTCGTTTTGCCGGGGAACGAAAGCTGGTCTACAAGTAGAGCCGTTGATTCGCTTGCCATAGGAGTCCGTTCGCCGTGCGCTTCGCCGTCGCCATCGTCGCCTTTCTGCTCCTGGCGCTCGCCGGGCTGTTCGTCTTCGGATTGACCTTGAAACCGGACACGAGAACGATCGAGCAGGACGCCGTGGGACTTTCCGATGCTTAAGGCGTTCATTCTGCTTTGCGCCGGTCTGACGTCCGTCACGGGCGCAGTTGCCCAAACTGCGCCGCTCGCTCCGGTAGAGGAGACGGCGCTCGCGCGCGACACCTTCGCGACTGGCCTTCTTGATCGCAATGGCGGCGCCTTGGCGGAAGATTTGTGGCGCGGAGCCGATGCGCTGGCGCTTTCGGCCTTGCTCGAAAATTTGCCGTCTCATCCGACGTCGCCGTCAATCGGCGTGGCGGCTAGACGCGTCCTCCTGTCGCCGGGAGAGAGCCCGCAAGGCGCCGACGCTGCGCTCGGCGGCGAGAAGTTGAAGGCGCTGGTGCGGCTTGGATTTGTCGATGAAGCGCGCGAAATCGAGAGTTTGGCGATCGGCGGCAAGTCAAACGCCGCGACGCTGGAGGCGATGGCGACAGCGGACTTGCTCAGCGGCGACAACGCGGCCGCCTGCGCGAAAGTGCAGCGCATCGCTTCGCCGAATGACGGCGACGATGGCGCGAAACTGCGCGCATTCTGTTACGCCGTTGCAGGCGAGCTTGATGCCGCCGATCTGGCGTTGGGCCTGCTGCGCGAGCGTGGCCGGCTGAGTGTCGCTGATGAAGATATCCTTGCGCCGTTAATGGCGGGCGGAAAGCCGAAAGCGGGCGCCGAGCCTATTGATGCGGTTCATCTCGCCGCCTTGCGCCACGCTGACGCAACGCTCTCTTACTCGCCTGGCGCTAGCGCGGGCGTGCATCGCGCAATTGCGACAGACGGACGCGCGGCTCTTTCTGCGCGCCTGAGTTCGGCCCGGCGCGCGGCCGCCATGGGCGTCATGAGCGGCGCAGCGCTCAAGAACCTGTTTGGCGAGGCCCCGCTCGACATTTCGGCGGTCGCTGCAGGCATTGAGAGCTTTACTCAGCGACCAGATGATCCGGTTGCGCTCGCCGCCGCTTATCAATCTGCGCGCTCCAAATCGGCGCCGGAATTTGCGCGCGATCGCGCCGCGCTTGTTGCGGGCGCCGTTTTCGCCGCCCGGGACTTCGACACCCTGTTCCTCCTCGCGGCTCTTTTCGCCGATGACGTAAGGAGTTTTGAAGGCATGCTTGTCAGTGCGGGCGAAGCGAAGGCCTTCGCGCTCTCGCGCCTCGCGCTTGGCGATATCAAGGGCGCGGAAGCATGGCTCGGCGCCGGCGCCGCGAGTAGGCTTCCCTCGGCGGATGCATCCGATGTTCCGGCCCTTCTCGCCGCCGCCAAAGCGGGGCGGGCGGGAGCAGGTCCTATTCAGGCTTCGGGTGCGATAAATGATTTTGGCGTACTTGCTATCGCTGTCGACGCCGTCATCGAGGCAGTAGGCGAACGTATTGCCGGGCAAGGAGCGCTCGCGGCGCTCGCCGCCTCCGGCGCCGCCGCGTCCGGGGATCCCGTCGCCAATGTCGTAGTCAATCGCGGCCTCGCAGCGGCGGGCCTTGAAGATCTTGTACGGCGCCGCGACGCAGAGCAGGCGCTGCAGCGACGGTTTCAAAGCCAGCTGCCGCAACCGGTGGCGGCTGCGACACCGTCGGCGACGAATTCGGCCAGCCCGGCGCCGCGCGTAAAGCCTACGCCGCCGCGGTGACCGCGAGCGCCAAGGCCGCGGCGCCTTCTCCCGACGACCGCCTGATCACGCTTTTTCTTGAGATGATGACGGTTGATCGCAACGCCGCGCCGATGACGTTGAGAAATTACGGTCGTGACCTCTCAAAATTCGATGCGTTTCTTCGGGCGAGGAAGGAAGCGCTGCTGACGGCGGGCCCTGACGATATTTCAGCTTACCTTGCAGCGGTTGAAAAAGACGGTCTTTCCGCCGCAACTGCGGCGCTGAAGCTCTCGGCGCTGCGACAATTCTACGCCTTTCTTTATGAAGAAGGGCATCGCGACGACAATCCGGCCATCCTTATTGAGCGACCGAAAGCCCGCAGGCCGTTGCCGAAAATATTGTCTATTGAAGAGACCGCGCGCCTTGCTGAAGCGGCTAAAGGTTCAGACGCGCGCGCAATACGATTGCGCGCCATGATCGAGCTGCTTTACTCGGCGGGACTTCGGGTGTCAGAGCTGGTGACATTGCCGCTCTCCGCCATAAGGACCGGCGACGAAGTTCTGGTCGTGCAAGGCAAAGGCGGACGCGAGAGGCTGGCGCCAGTCGGCGGCGCGGCGGCGCGTGCGGTCGACGGCTACCTCAGCGTTCGAACCGAATTTCTCGCGCGGAGCAGCGACGGCGCCGTCATCGAGTCGATCTTCCTGTTTCCATCGCGCGGAAAGACCGGCCATGTGACCGCAGCGCGTTTTGCGCAAGGCCTCAAGGAACTCGCGACGGCGGCGGGCATTGCGCCGTCACGGGTGTCTCCGCATGTGTTGCGCCACGCTTTCGCAACGCATTTGCTTTCCGGAGGCGCCGATCTTCGAAGCGTGCAAGCGATGCTTGGCCATGCCGACATTACGACGACGCAGATTTATACTCATGTCGCGCAGGTTCGCCTCAAAGATCTTGTATTCAAGGCGCATCCGCTCGCGAAAAAGCGAAAGTCTTGATAGCCGCGGCGGCAGCGCCTACCATCCGACGCTTAACCTGAAATCTATTGGACCATGCTCAAATATCTCGACTTCGAAAAACCGGTGGCCGAACTCGAGGGACGCATCGAGGAGTTGCGACGCCACGGAATCGACAAGGAGAATGTCGCGGACGAGATACGCCGTCTTGAGGCGCGTTCTCAAGAGGTTCTGAAAGAAACATACAAGGGCCTCTCGCGTTGGCAGAAGACGCTGGTAGCGCGCCATGGCGAACGGCCGCATTTTTCAGATTATGTCAGGTTTCTTGTTGAGGATTTTACGCCGATCGCTGGCGACCGCGCATTCGGCGAGGATCACGCGATCGTCGGCGGTCCTGCGCGATTTCGTGGTAGATCAATCATGCTGATTGGACACGAAAAGGGATCGGACACGGCGAGCCGCGTCAAACATAATTTCGGGATGGCCAACCCCGAAGGGTATCGCAAGGCGATCCGGTTGATGGACATGGCGGAACGCTTCGGCATGCCTGTCGTCACCCTCGTCGATACGCCAGGCGCCTATCCAGGTCGCGGCGCCGAGGAGCGCGGTCAGGCTGAAGCCATTGCATCGTGTACGGAGCGATGCCTTTCCCTGGGCGTTCCGCTCGTCGCCGCCGTCGTCGGCGAGGGCGGCTCAGGCGGCGCCGTTGCCCTCGCGGCCGCCAACAGGGTGCTCATGTTCGAGCATTCTGTTTACTCGGTGATTTCGCCAGAGGGGTGCGCCTCCATTCTTTGGAAGGACGCTCAAGGCAAGGGCGACAGCAAGGCGCCGGACGCGGCCGAGGCGATGAAAATTTCCGCCGACGATCTCAAGAACCTCGCCGTCATCGACGCGATTGTGCCGGAGCCGCTCGGCGGCGCGCATCGCGATCCGGTGCAGGCGATCGAACGGTTAGGCGACGCTATAGAAGACGCCTTGGGCGATCTGACCGGCTTGTCGCCAGACGAGATCCGTAAGAATCGGCGCCAGAAATTCCTGCAGATCGGCCGCGCTGGCTTCGCCTAAGAGGTCCCTTAGACGCCAGGGCGCGCCGGACGAGGATAGGCTGGACAAGCTGTCGCCAGCGATTGAGGCTGCCGGTCCCGTTCGATAAATCAAGGGCGATAGTCCCGGAGGCCGGCCATGTCCGCCAACTCTCAAACCGCCTTTCCCGACCCCGTGTTCATCGAAACTGGACGCGCTTTTGCGGAGCCTCACCGCGTTTACGCGGAAGCCCGCGAACGGGGAAGCGTCGGCGTCAATGAGATCGGCATATTCATTCCGCTGCGTCACCGACATGCCGATCTTGTCTTCGACAGCGCAAACACCCGCCAGGTTGAAATGGAGCCGATGTTCCTGCGCGGCATTTCCGACGGGCCGCTCTTTGAGGTTTTTCGCGATGCTATGCTGTTCGCGAACGGCGAAACGCATCTGAAGCGCCGCCAGCCGATGGCGCGCACTTTCGCCTTCAAGCTTATGGACGGCATGCGGCCGCGTGTGCGCGAAATTGCCGCTGAGATAATCGAACTAAAGAAAGGCAAGGGCCCGGTCAATTTTCTCGATGACTTCAGCCGCGCGATTCCCTCCCGCGTCATTGCGGAGATCATCGGCGCCCCGCCGGAAGATTGGCCGCAATTCACGAAGTGGGTGGCGGATGCGGCGCGCGGCATCGCTTTCTTTTCACCAGAAGAGTTGCCCGCCATCAACGAGGGCGTTGCCGCGCTCAACACATATGTGCAGCGACTGCTGGACGACCGGCGCGCCGCGCCCCGCGACGACTTCCTGACGAGCTATGCGCGGGCGACGGCGGAGGAAGGAAAGCTTTCGGAAAGCGAAGTGCGCGTACAGATGGCCGGTGTCATTCTCGCAGGGTCGGATACGACGCGCACGGGAACGGCGTCGATCCTGTCGCAGCTCTTGCAGCATCCTGACCAATGGTCGCTTGTCTGCGCCGATCCCGAGAAGTGGAAAAAGCCCGCGGTCGAAGAAGGGCTGCGCTTTGATCCGCCGGTCGGCTCCGTCGGGCGCGTCGCCATACGTGACTTTGAAATCGACGGGATCGCCATTCCGGAAGGCCGCGTCGTTTCGATCTCGCTCGTCTCGGCGCTCCGCGACGCCGACGTTTATCCGGACCCCGACCGCTTTGACATTCGCCGCGCCGGCCTGCCGAAATGGAACATCGCATTCGGCGCGGGCGCGCATCGCTGCCTCGGCGAGGCGCTGGCGCGTGCGGAAATGGAGGAATCTATTGCGACGATCGCGCGCCTCGCGCCGCGGACCCGCATCGTCGGCAAGCCGCCGACGATCACCGGCCATGTCGCCATTCGCGCCATCGATGCGATGACGGTCGAGTTTGCTTGACGGTTCGTGATACGCCTCGACCATGGAGTTCACCGACGACGGCATCGTCCTTTCAGCGCGCGCACACGGAGAGACGGCGGCCGTCGCCGACATCCTGACGCCGCACCACGGCCGGTGGGCGGGACTTGTCTATGGCGGACAGGGTCGCGCCAAGACGCCGCTTCTCCAGCCTGGCAACAGCGTCAAAGCCACATGGAAAGGACGGCTAGACGAGAGCCTCGGCTTCTTCACGCTCGAATTGACGCAAGCGCGGGCCGGCGCCCTGATGCAAGACCGGATTTCGCTCGCGGCGCTCACAGCCGCATGCGCGGTCGCTTCGGCGATGCTTCCGGAGCGGCAGGCGCATGGCCGCGTCTATCATACGATGCGCATCTTGTTCGATCATCTGGGCGACATCGAGATTTGGCCGGCGCTGATGGCGCGCTGGGAGCTTGGCCTGCTTTCGGAGCTGGGGTTTGGCCTCACGCTCGACCGCTGCGCGGCGACGGGCGCGCGCGAGAACCTCATTTATGTTTCGCCGAAATCGGCATCGGCCGTCTCTGCGGAGGCGGGCGAACCCTACAAGGACCGATTGCTCCCGCTGCCGCCGTTTTTGCGCGATGCGAGCGCCGAGGCGACGCTGAATGATGCTCTCGCGGGCCTCGAGACGACCGCGTATTTTCTCGAGACGCGGATTTCACACCTCTCCAATCAGGCGCTTCCGGAAGCGAGACAAACCCTTATTTCATTGTTGAAATCGCGCCTCTGACCGCTGCTGTTTTGCAAATTGCATCGGCCGCGTTATGCTCGTCCTGAAATCGAAATCCGGAGCAACAAGGGAAGGGATCCGCGCCATGGACCCTGTGCAGGAAATCTACGACGCCGCGAATGAGGCGAAAGCGAATTTCGACGCGATCTACAATTTGCCCGATCCAAGGCGATATTATCGCACATTAGGCGCCCTTGATTACCGCATTCCGACAGAAGCCAAGCCCGTCTTTCGCACCGTGATGGAAGCGATGGATCGCGATCAATTAAACGTCGTCGATATTGGCTGCTCTTACGGGGTCAACGCAGCCGTTATTCAGTACGATCTCGACTTCGCCGATCTCGTCAGCCGGTATCGCTCGCCAAAAATCGCAAAAAAATCCGTTGCGGAATCGATTTTCGATGACGCCGCTTATTTTGTCGATGCAGACAAACGTATCGAGGCGACATTCACCGGCGTCGATATTGCGCGCGAGGCCGCCGGTTACGCCAAGGCGGTCGGCCTCCTTGACGGCGTCATCGTTCAGAACCTCGAGGAGGAGCCTCTGTCGCCTGACGCGGCGGCGATGCTCAGCAACGCCGATCTCATTATCACGACCGGCGCCGTCGGTTATGTCACCGAGAGGACTTTTGCGCGTGTCCTTGACGCCGTTGAAGGTGAAGCGCCCTGGATCGCCGCATTTTCGTTGCGGCAGTTTCCCTTCGATGCGATCGCGGCGGAAATGACGGGTTTCGGGCTTACGACTGAAAAACTGCAGGACCGGACTTTTCCCCAGCGGCGATTTCGCGATGAAGAGGAGAGGGCGGGGGCGATCGCCGCCGTCGAAGCCCTCGGTCTCGATCCTTCGGGGCTCGAGGCGTCGGGCAACTATTACGCCGACTTCTACCTTGCGACGCCGACGGGAGCGCCGTCGCCGGAAAGGGTGCTCCAGTCCATAGCGGTCGCGCTCTGAGAAATGCTGGCGCAGGGCGGTGACTCTGCTATGCCCCGGCCATGACCAAGACCAAGACCCGCAAGGGCGGCGATGAGCCCTTGAAACCCGAAGAGATATTCCTGGAGCCGTTCGACGAGGCGCTGTCGCGGCGATACCTCGCTTACGCGCTTTCGACCATCACCGCCCGCGCGCTGCCCGATGTGCGCGACGGCCTGAAGCCCGTGCACCGGCGCATTCTCTATGCCATGCGCCAGATGCGGCTGAATCCAAATGGGGGGTTCAAGAAGTCGGCCAAGGTCGTCGGTGAAGTGATGGGCAATTACCATCCGCATGGCGACCAGGCGATCTACGATGCGATGGTTCGCCTTGTGCAGGACTTTTCGGTTCGTGTGCCTTTGATCGACGGACAGGGAAACTTTGGAAATATCGACGGCGATAACGCCGCGGCGATGCGATATACTGAAAGCCGGCTTACCGAGGCGGCCGCATTGCTCCTCGACGGCATCGACGAGGACTCGGTCGATTTTCGCGACACCTATGACGGCGAAGGACAGGAGCCTGTTGTCCTGCCCGCCGCTTTCCCGAACATGCTGGCGAACGGCGCCAATGGCATCGCGGTCGGCATGGCGACGTCGATCCCGCCGCACAACCCGGCCGAACTCATCGACGCCTGTCTGCATCTCATCAAGACGCCGAACGCACGCACCGAGACGCTGCTAGGGTTCGTGAAGGGGCCGGACTTCCCGACCGGCGGCGTGGTAATTGAGCCTGCAGGGTCTATGATTGAGGCCTACGCGACAGGTCGCGGCGGGTTTCGACTGCGCGCGCGCTGGACAACCGAGGATCTTGGACGCGGCCGCTACCAGATTGTCGTCACCGAAATTCCCTATCAGGT
>CAZHUI010000001.1:0-48546 GCA_964535605.1 uncultured Caulobacterales bacterium | reverse complement strand
ACTCACGAATCAAAAAAACAGAACACGCCATACAAAAACTACAATATTGAAAGCAGAACATACCAGATATAATACAAACAAATTCCCTATCAGGTCCAGAAGTCGAAGCTGATCGAACGCATCGCGGAGCTGATCCAGACCAAAAAACTGCCGGCCGTCGCGGACATCCGCGACGAGAGCGCGGAAGACATTCGCCTTATCATCGAGCCGCGCGCCGGCACGATTGACGCCGCCGCAGTCATGCAGAGCCTTTTCCGGCAGAGCGAGCTTGAAACGCGGTTTCCGCTCAACCTGAATGTGCTCGACGCTTCCGGCGCGCCGCGCGTGATGGGGCTGCGCGATGCGCTCGTCGCCTACAATGAACATCGCAAGGACGTGCTCGTCCGGCGGTCACGCTTCCGGCTCAGGAAGATCGCTGAACGTCTTGAGATCCTTGGCGGACTCCTCATCGCCTATCTCAATCTTGACGAGGTGATCCGCATTATTCGCTATGAGGACGACCCGAAGGCGCAGCTGATCAAGAAGTTCAAGCTCTCGGATGTGCAAGCTGAAGCGATCCTCAACATGCGCCTGCGCAATCTGCGCAAGCTCGAGGAAATGGAGATCAAGGCCGAGAACGCAGAGCTGAAGAAGGAGCAGAAGGACCTTGAAGCGCTGCTGAAATCCGAGGACGCGCAGTGGAAAAAGATCGCCGATGAATTGCGTGAAGTGAGAAAAGCCTTCGATCCGAAGACGCCCGTTGGCCGCCGCCGCACGACGGTCGAGGACGCGCCGGAGGCTGAAGAGATTGATCTCGACCAGCTGATCGAAAAGGAGCCCGTCACCGTCATCCTGTCCGGAAAGGGCTGGGTGCGGACGATGAAGGGCCATGTCGAGGACAAGGCCGACATCAAGTACAAGGAGGGTGACGACGAAGGCTTTCTGATCAAAGCGATGACGACCGACCGGCTGATGATCTTCGGCACGGACGGAAAGTTCTATACGCTTGACGTAAAGGACCTACCAGGCGGCCGTGGGCACGGCGAACCGATCCGCCTGATGGTCGATCTTGGCAACGATCAGACCGTGTCGGCGGCGTTCCTTTACAAGGGCGACCGGCGGTTCCTTGTCGCGTCAACGACGGGCCATGGCTTCGTGGTGAAAGAGGAGGACTGTCTGTCCTCGACGCGCAAGGGCAAGCAGGTGCTCAATGTGGGCGACGGCGCGGAGGCGTGCGTCTGCCGACCCGCAGAAGGCGACATGGTCGCATCGGTCGGCGAGAACAAGAAGTTCCTGGTGTTCGCGCTCGACGAGTTGCCTGAGATGACGCGCGGCAAAGGCGTCGCCATTCAGAAATTTCAAGACGGAGGCCTCGCCGACGCAAAAGTCTTTGCACGGAAGGAAGGCCTCACCTGGGTTGACCGGTCCGGCCGTGTGCAGACGATCGACGACTGGAAGTCTTATGTCGGAAAACGCGCGCAATCTGGCCGCATCGCGCCGAAGGGCTTTCCGTCGAACCGCAAGTTCGGGCCGTGGAGCTGAGCGCGGTCAGAAATGCGCGTTGACGCGTTCGATTTCGAGTTGCCTGAGGATCGCATCGCGCTCTTCCCGGCGAGCCCGCGCGACGCCGCGCGGCTTCTCCATGTGAGAGGGGGCTTGATCGAGGACCGTGTCGTCCGCGACTTGCCGGACATATTGCGGGCCGGCGACCTCCTCGTTCTCAATGACACGCGCGTCATCCCGGCCCAGTTGACCGGCGCGCGCGCCGCACGGGGCGACGGTCCTGCCGTCTCTATCGATGTGACATTGCTGAAGCGCCTCCCCGGCGATGGCGGCGCAAGCTGGCAAGCCTTCGCGCGGCCGGCGAAACGCCTGAAGAGCGGCGACGTCATCAAGTTCGCGGCGGACTTCATGGCCACGGTCGAAGCGCGTGACGAGGCAGAGGCTGCCTTGCGCTTCAATGTCGGCGGCGTCGCTTTCGATCGCGCGCTTGCGCGCCATGGCGCGCCGCCCTTGCCGCCCTACATTGCAAGGAAGCGCGCGCTGACGCCTGATGATGAGCGCGACTATCAGACCATCTACGCGGCAGAGGAAGGCTCCGTCGCCGCGCCGACGGCAGGGCTTCATTTCACGCCGTCGCTGTTTGATCGGCTGAAAGCGTCGGGCGTTGAAACCGAGACGATCACGCTCCATGTCGGCGCCGGCACCTTCCTGCCGGTGACGGCCGACGATGTGCGCGACCACAAAATGCACCCTGAGTGGGGTGAAATCACCGAGGCGCAGGCGGCAAGAATCAACTTTGCGCGGGCGGCGGGCGGGCGCATCGTCGCCGTCGGCACGACGAGCCTCAGGTTACTTGAGAGCGCGGCGGACGAAGACGGGCAAGTCCGCCCCTTCGCCGCCGAGACGTCGATATCCATCACGCCCGGCTACAGATTCAAGGCGGCCAATATTCTGATGACAAATTTCCACCTGCCGCGCTCGACCTTGTTCATGCTGGTTTGCGCTTTTACAGGAACGGACGAAATGCGTCGCGCCTATGCGCACGCCATCGACAAGGACTACCGCTTTTACTCCTATGGCGACGCCTGCTTACTCGAGTGCGCGGAATGACCTTTTCCTTCACCCTCCACGCCACCGACGGCCCCGCGCGCACCGGCGCCATCTCGACGCCGCGCGGCAATATCGCGACACCGGCGTTCATGCCGGTCGGCACGGCGGGGGCCGTAAAGGCGATGTTTCCGGACGATGTCCGCGCAACCGGCGCCGACATTATCCTCGGCAACACCTATCATCTGATGTTGCGGCCTGGGGCGGAGCGTGTGGCGGCGCTCGGCGGTTTGCACAAATTCATGAACTGGCCGCGGCCAATTCTCACTGACAGCGGCGGCTTTCAGGTGATGTCGCTGGCATCGCTCCGTAAGCTGACGGAGGAGGGCGTTTCGTTCCAGTCGCATATCGACGGCTCGAAACATTTCCTCACCCCCGAACGATCCGTCGAGATTCAATGTTTGCTCGGCGCCGACATCCAGATGCAGCTCGACGAGTGCCCTGCGATCCCGATCGCTCATGACAAATGCGCGGCGTCGATGCGCCTTTCCTTGCGCTGGGCGGAACGCTCGAAGCGCGCCTTCGCAGAGCAATCGAAGCCGGAGCAGGCGCTGTTCGGCATCGTGCAGGGCGCGAATTACGAAGACCTCCGCCGCGAGAGCCTGTCACGCCTCATGGAGATCGATTTTCCCGGCTATTCGATTGGCGGCCTTGCTGTCGGCGAAGGGCGAGAGGAGATGTTTCGCGTGCTCGACTTTACGGCGCCGCACATGGACGCTGGCAAGCCGCGCTATCTGATGGGCGTCGGCAAGCCCGCCGACATCGTCGGCGCGGTCGCGCGCGGGGTCGACATGTTCGACTGCGTGCTCCCGACGCGCGCCGGGCGGCACGGGCAGGCATGGACGCCGGACGGCCCGATCACCATCACCAATGCGCGCTTTGCGGCTGACGATACGCCGCTTGACCCGGCGAGCGCGTGTCCCGCAAGCCGCGACTATTCGAAGGCCTATCTCCACCACCTTTTCAAGGCTGGGGAGTATCTGGGGCCCATGCTGCTCACCTGGCACAACCTCCATTTTTATCAGGAGTTCATGGCAAGCCTGCGCGCGGCGATCGCAGCCGGACGGCTCGGCGGCTTTATCAGCGAATTCCGCGCCCGGACCGGAGAAACGGTTCTGTGAAAAATTCCTGCCCCGCCAGCGCGCCCGCGCCGTTGACCGCCTAGGCCCTCCCCCCTAAGAGAGCGACGGCGAGGCGTCCCCCAGCCCCATAAGGGCCGGTACGGACGCCTTGTTGCGCCGGAGCCTCCGCAGGCCGGCCGCAGCCTCGAGAAGAGTGGGCCCATAGCTCAGCGGTAGAGCATCTGACTTTTAATCAGAGGGCCGATGGTTCGATCCCATCTGGGCTCACCACTCTTTCCTGAACAAGTTCAATTTGTTACGGCCAATATGGCCGACGGATTTTGGACATGGGAAGCGCGTAAAGCGAGGATGGAGCCGCTGCGCGCTGGGCAGGCGTAAACGCCGTTGTCACGCCGCTAGTTGCTCCTGCACTCCAACTTAGTTGGTCGCTCGCGATCCCCAGCTACTAAGCAGTCAAAGTGCTCGCTAAAAGTCGGCGCTGCGTCGCCCGGATCAACGACCATCGCTGACCTAACCTCGCGAGCAATTGCTAGGCCGATGGCCGAATAACGGCGAAAGGCCGCTCTTTTGTGAAGAACTCTGCATCCGACGCTTGAACAAAATCCGCCCGAGGGAATCGGTTTGGGAATGCCATGCTTTGCAGGCGCGCACAGAAAGTTTGAAACGGGTATTCGCACTGCAGCGCACAGATCAAAGCCTATCGACTATTCTTCCCTTTCAACATTCCCGTGTTATATTAGGCTAGCTATGTTGGCGTGCGCAGTGATTGCGCGCTCAACTTATTGGGGATTTTTGTGATTATCTGACCGCTCGACGGGCGCTTCCGCGCCCTGCGCAGCGGTAAAATCATTCCAATCGCAGCGCGCTATTTTCGAGAGCTGCGAGAGGGGGCTGCGATCGGCGCGGCGATGGGCGCGCGGTGTCGCAATTACGGCAACCTGGGGGGTGGGCCATGGCAGTTATTGAGGGGACTTCTGGCGCGGATTCATTGCTTGGCACGAGCGACCCAGACACCATTACGGGCCTCAACGGCAATGACACGATTGATGGCGATGACGGGGACGACAGTCTCGACGGCGGCGTCGGCCTCGACATTTTGTTCGGCGGACTTGGCGCCGACACCGTAATCGGCGGCGACGGCAGCGACACGCTCTTTGGCGAAGAAGGCGATGACAATGTCAACGGACGCGTCGGCAATGACAGTATCGATGGCGGGTCCGGCAACGACATCCTCGAAGGCAGCAACGGCAACGATACCGTTCATGGCGGAATAGGAAATGACGTCGTCGGCGGCGGCTCGAATGATGACTTGCTTACCGGCGGGGACGGGCAAGACTCGCTGAACGGGAGCAACGGAAGCGACACACTCGACGGCGGCGACGGCGATGACTCGCTGGACGCCGGGGGCGATGATCTTTTCGATATCCTTATCGGAGGGATCGGCAATGACCAGTTCTCGCGGTTCGGACGCGGCGGCGACAGCGGCGATGCAGGCGAAGGCGACGATACCGTACGCGTCGAACTCGTTGATACGACGACATCGACCCTAACTCTCGGCGGCGGCGCCGACACGATCATTCTCTCGGCGAGCGCGACGACGAGCCGGCTTGTGGTCTCCGACTTTGATACCGGCGCAGGCGGCGACCTTCTCGATCTCAGCAGCGTGCTTTCAGCGCTTACTGGATGGGACGGCGTCTCCAATCCGTTCGATCCCGGACAAGGATTTTTCCGTCTCCGCCAGGACGGCGCCGATGTCGTGCTCGATATCGATCATACCGGCGGCGGCGATGGATTTATCGAGAAGGTCCGCTTTGAGAACAAGACTGTAGGCTCATTCACAAGCTCCAGTTTCGTTCCTGATTTCGATCCTAATCCGGGGTTCGTCAATACCGCGCCGACGGCGCAGGACGACGCCGTCGGGGCGGCGGAGGACGGACCTGCAACTTTGGGCGACGTGCTTGCCGACAATGGTTTTGGCGCCGACAGCGACATCGATCTCGATACGCTGACAGTCTCGGCGGTGAACGGGTCGGCGATGAATGTCGGCGACCAGATCGCTCTGGCGTCAGGCGCGCTGTTGACGGTCAATGGCGACGGCACGTTCAGCTATGACGCCAATAGCGCTTTCGAGAACCTTGGCGCGGGCGACACGGCGCTCGACAGCTTCACCTACGAGATATCCGACGGCAATGGCGGAACCGATACGGCGACCGTCAGCGTCACTGTCGACGGGGCCAATGACGGTCCATTGGCGCAGGACGACACCGTCGGGGCGGCGGAGGACGGACCTGCGACCTTTGGCGACGTGCTTGCCGACAATGGTTTTGGCGCTGACAGCGACATCGATCTCGATACGCTGACAGTCTCGGCGGTGAACGGGTCGGCGATGAATGTCGGCGACCAGATCGCTCTGGCGTCAGGCGCGCTGTTGACGGTCAATGGCGACGGCACGTTCAGCTATGACGCCAATAGCGCTTTCGAGAACCTTGGCGCGGGCGACACGGCGCTCGACAGCTTCACCTACGAGATATCCGACGGCAATGGCGGAACCGATACCGCGACCCTCAGCGTCACCGTAGACGGCGCCAATGATGCGCCGGATGCGAAGGACGACGGGTTCGTGACGGATGAGGTGACGCCGGTGGCGGCTTCCTTGTTCGCAGACAACGGTTCAGGCGAAGACAGCGATATCGATTTTGACACGCTCACGGTAACGGCGGTGAACGGGTCGGCGATGAATGTCGGCGGCCAAATTACGTTGGTGTCCGGCGCGCTGCTGACGGTCAATGGTGACGGAACATTCAGCTACGACGCCAACGGAATTTTTGACGACCTCAGCCCGGGCGATGTCGCTTTGGATTCGTTCACCTATTCGATCGCCGATGCTGAAGGCGCCGCGGACACTGCGACGGCCACTATCACGGTGAACGGCATTGTGTCGTCGACGCCGACCGGGGGTGACGATGATATCGCCGGGACTTCGGCCGCGGATGTGATCGATGCGCTCAACGGCAACGACACCGTTGACGGTCTTGATGGAGACGACAGCCTCATCGGCGGCGCGGGGACGGATAGCCTATCCGGCGGCGCTGACAACGACACGATTTTCGGCGGCACGAGTCCGGATACGATTTCAGGAGGTCTAGGAAACGATGTTCTGGACGGCGGGACGGCGTTTGACACGCTCGATTATTCAGACCGGGCTGACGGCGGGGTCAATGTCAACGTCATCAACGGGGTGGCGCTGACGGGCGGGTTTATCAACTCGGCCGGGTTCTATCAGGGCGGCGCGCAGGAAGACACGATCTCGAATTTCGAGAATATTTTCGGCACGTCTTTTGGCGACCGGCTGATCGCCGGCTCGACGAGCGCCTCAATCAGCGGCTTTGGAGGCGACGACTTCCTTTTCACCTTCTCCGGCAATGACACGCTGTTCGGCGGCGAGGGGAATGACTTCATCTCGACCGCGAACTCGACCGATCAGCTGTTCGGCGAGAACGGGAACGACACTCTGAACGGCGGCACCGGCTTTGACACGCTGAATGGCGGGGCGGACAGCGACACCGCAGACTACTCCGCGCGCACCGGCGGGGTCAGCGTCAATCTCATCAGCAATGTCGCGATCACCGGCGGCGCGCTCAATATGGCGGGCTTTTATGCCGGAGGGTTCACCGAAGACAGCTTGGTCTCTATTGAGAACATCATCGGGTCGAATTTCGGCGACCGGCTGGTCGGCCTCAACGCCGGCTCGCGCATCGACGGGCGCGGCGGGAACGACAATATCACGACGTTCAGCGGCGCGGACACGCTGATCGGCGGGGCAGGGAACGATACGCTCGCCGGCGGCGCCGGCAACGACCTCTTCGAGTTCGCGACAGGCTTCGGCGCCGACCGCATCACGGACTTCGCGGAAGGTGTTGGCGCCGGCGACGTCATCCGCCTGGTCGGGCTCGGGGCCGCCTTCGACAGCTTCGCCGAGGTGATCGCCGCGGCCAGCCAGTCCGGCGGCGACGTCGTCTTCAACTTCGGCGGCGGCAATACCATCACCGTCGCCAGCGCCACCGTCGCCGGCTTCGCCGCGGATGATTTCAGCTTCGGGTAAGCGGGAAAGCGGCGCAGCGCCTGCACATCCTCCCCGCGAAAACACGATTATTGCGCGGAATTTCGGTGCGAAGCCCGTGGCGACACCCTCTGGGCTCACCACCCCTTCGGTGCGCGTTCGCTCACCAATTGAACGCGTAGATCGTAAAGATGGCCGCGGTGACAAACGCAGCGCCTAAGTTGAAACCGGCGCTCGTCGCGAACGCGACGTCGCCGAGGCGGACTATTTTCGTTTCGTCTGCAGGCTTTTGAAACAGCGACAGGATAACACCGAGCGCGAGGCATAACGGGAACACGATGCCGACCCGGTTGATGAACGGCATAGCGGGCAGCCAGACCTTGAAGGCCCTTCTTGTGGCCCGCCTTCTCGCGGGGAACGAATGTCGCGAGCGCGATCGGGGCGACGGCGTCAGCCGCGATATTCATGAAATCGATCGGCGCCAAAGACATGAGGGATCCTCCGGGCGGGTTCTACTTCTGCGGCGGACTCGCGCTAGCGACATAACGCAAACTACCGTCGATGGAAGGGCGCAATGCGGTCCGCGGCAGGTTGAATTGGCAATTGAGAGTCCGTGACTTAATGCATTGATGATAAAAGAGAAAAGCTGTCGCTAGATGATAGCGGTAAGTGCGCGAGCCGCAATTCAGGAGACGTGCAAGAAAATGAATGTGACAGACGGCGGCGCCTCGGCGCCGAAATGAACGGCTCTTTCAACCTAGTCTCAGGCAAGCGCTCCGCAGACGGCGCTCCCAAAAATGCGTCGCGACCGATACGAAGCACCACGGTCGTTTAGCGGTCTGTCCTGATTGCCGTCGCTGCAAGACCGCGCAAATCTGTACACTGAAGGACTAGCCGGCGGCGGCGCCGGATTAAATGTGTTGCGTAATTGTAATCAGCCTATGGCGTCCTTACTATTTTCCAATGGCCCTGTGACAAGGTGCGAGGGAGACCTGATGACAGCCCAAACGCCGACGGCTGCCAATGCGCAGGCCGGGTCAAAGCCGCACCTTTCGCTGTGGCGCATTCTTGAAATGAATCTCGGCTTTCTCGGCCTGCAATTCAGTTTCGGCCTGCAGCAGGGAAACATGGCGCCGATTTATAGCTATCTCGGCGCGGACGAGTCCAAGCTTCCGATACTGCTGCTCGCCGGTCCGCTGACGGGACTCATCGTGCAGCCGATTGTCGGCGCGATGAGCGACCGCACGGATTCAAAGTGGGGTCGCCGCAGCCCGTATTTTGTCATCGGCGCGATCTTGTGCGCGGCCGGGCTCTTTTTCATGCCGATGAGCTCTTCGATCCTGATGGCGGTGAGCCTTCTCTGGATCCTTGACGCCGGCAACAATATCACGATGGAGCCTTATCGCGCCTATATCAGCGATCGGCTCAATCCCGATCAGCGGCGCCTCGGATTTCTTACGCAAAGCGCGTTCACGGGGCTCGCTCAAATGCTCGCTTTCCTGACGCCCTCGGTGATGGTTTATGTATTCGGCGTCGATAAGGACGCCGTCGACTCGCACAACATCCCCCTCACAACGCGCGCCGCCTTTACGATCGGCGCCATCCTCTCCGTTGCAACAATCTTTTGGTCCGTCTCGCGCGTGCCGGAGCTGCCTTTAACGGCGGAGGAACGGGCGCATATCGCTCGCCAGCCCAAAGGCGCCGCTGCGACCTTTCGCGAGATCTGGAGCGCGATTCGCGCGATGCCGCCCGTTATGCGCAAGCTCGCAGTGATGAGCCTTTTCCAGTGGTACGCCATGGCCGGTTACTGGGCCTATGTCATCTATTCGATCGGCCGGTCCGTTTACCGCACTTCAGATCCTGCCTCGGACGGGTTCCGTTCGGCGGTGCTGGCGAATGGGGAGATGGCGGCGTTCTATAATTTCGTCGCCTTTGTCGCCGCGTTTGGTCTCGTTCCCTTCACCAAGCGTTTCGGACCGGCGAGGGTGCATGCCGCCTGCCTTGTGCTCGCCGGGGCCGGCATGCTGGCGATTCCGCACATTGAACTGAAATGGGGCCTGTTCCTGCCGGCCATCGGCGTCGGCCTAGGCTGGGCGAGTATCATGGGAAACCCTTACGTGATCCTGGCGGCGTCGATCCCGCCTGAGCGGACCGGCGTTTACATGGGCATCTTCAACATGATGATTGTCATTCCAATGCTTCTCATCGCGGCGACGCTCCCGTTCTATTACGAGCCACTCATGGGCAGCGATCCGCGCAATGTCATAACGCTGTCAGGCCTTTTGATGTTTTGCGCGGCCATTGCGGTCCTGCGCGCGAGAGATACGGACGAAAATTGACCGGCCAAGCGCGCGCCTGTCCACGAGGTTCGGAACGATCGCGGCATGTCTTGGCGGCGCTTCAGGTGGTCTCTCGCTCGACGAGTTCGGGCTTCATGACAATTGACGCCGATTCCTCGCCGGCGATGCGGCGTAACAGGCAATCGACAATGTGGGTTGCACCCATGGCGAAGTCCTGGCGGATCGTTGTGAGCCGCGGCGATGTCCGGCAAGCGATCGGCAGGTCGTCATAACCGATAACGCGGACTTCGCGGGGAACCGCGACCGACTTGCCGGACAAGGCGAAGAGCGTGCTCATGGCGATGACGTCTGATGCGGCGATGATGCCGTCGGGCATAACGCGATCGCTGTCGAAGAAGGCCTCGATTTCACCGGCATTGACGTCCTCGGCCAAATGCGCCGGCCAAACCGCCGGCTGATCCAGCAAGCCAGCCGCCATCAGGGAAGACCGTGCGCCTTCAAGGCGCTGCGAAATCTCGACCGACACGGGGTCGCCAAAGAAGGCGACGTTACGGCAGCCGCGTTCCACCAGGCGCCGCGCCGCAATCGCGCCGCCGAGAAAGTTATCCGATCCGACCGAGCAGTGTCGCTGGCCCTTGTAGAATCCGCCCCAGGCGACAAGGGGCAAATAGCGCGAGGCGACCCGGTCGATCGCCTCGGCCTGATCGGACTGACCGATCACGATAACCCCGTCCGACCGGCCAGAATCGACGATCCTGTCGAGCCAGTCGTCCTGTTCGGGAATGATGCGCGACAAGATGAGTTCATACCCGCGCTCAGTCAATTCGTCGGCGAGGAACCCGATCATCGTCATGAAAAACGGGTCGGAAATGTGCTGACCTTTTTCATGGCCGAGCGGAATAACGACGCTGATCGCGCCGGTTCGCTGCGTTCGCAAATTGCGCGCGAGGACGTTCGGGCGAAAGCGGTGCTCGTCGGCGAGCGCACGAATGCGTTCGCGGGTTTTTTCGCTGATGAAGCCTTTGCCGGACAACGCTCTCGACACTGTTCCCGGCGTGACGCCCGCCAACGCTGCGAGATCGGCGATATTCCGCACGCGTTTTTCATCGGGCATCGGGAATCCTTCGGGCTGTCGCCAGCTTCATTCTGCGTTCTTGATTGGTTGTTTTGCAGGAACTGGCCGCCCGTCATTTAAGCTTCGACGGTTCGAACTGCAACCTTCTCACTGCGCGCAGCGAGCCTCCGCGCCCTGACGAATGAAATCCAATCGTCGATGGTGCAAGCTGTCAGAGGACGGCGACGACTGCGTCTAGAGAGACTTGCGCGTCCTCGTCAGCGTAATGGCGCCGGATTCAAATCGCTGCACCGCAGCAGGCCCACCGGCATTGTCTATCTTCAACGCGAAGACGACCGCACCGGAAAGCGTTGTCAAATCGCCGGTCGTTGTCATTGAAGAGGGCGCGGCGAAAATAACGACGTCGCTCGCGTTTTCGAATTTGCCAAGCGTTCCGTCATCGCGTCCGATCAGAACGGTGTAAACGCCTTCAAGCTTTTTTCCGGCGGTGAAATCAACTTTTGTCGACGGGGCCGACGCGTCCGTCAGCAGCCCCGCGAGGTCTGCAACGGCAGCAAGGCCAATTGCGGCCTTTTGCTTCGCCTGCGGCTCGCGCTGTTCGATGATGAATCCGCCGCCTTCAACCGGCTTCAACGTATATTGGATTGGCTCAGCGGCCGTCACGGTGACACTGATCGAAAGCGCCGCTCCAATTCCCAGGGCCAAAATTGATGGTCGCATGAGCAGTCTCCTTCTCGGACGGAAACGCAACGCGCGTACAGAATAGCTCGAATTCCAGCAAATTGCGCCCGTCAGCAATTACGCTTGCGTAAGGCGCGGACCCCACATTCGTTGACTGGGACGGGACCCCGGGAGATACTCTCCGACGGGCTCAGGGGAGGGCGCAATGATCCGACCATTGGTCGCGGGCATTTTTTGCATGTCCGCATCCGCCGTCGACGCCGCAGAAATCGTGGACCAGTCGCAACCTGTTATTGACGCAACTCGCGGGTTTCTCGGAATCGGCGGCGACAGCGAGCAAAAACTGGCGCAGACCTTCAGGGCGGGCGTCACGGGCGATCTCGTCGCCCTTCGGCTTCCGATAACCGGCTGCGGGCGCGGCGATCTGGTATTGGAGATTCGCGTGGCCGGGCCAGCCGGCAGTCCGGACGGAACGCTACTCAATACCACGAGGATCGATCCGGCGCTTGCGCCCGTCAGCGGAACGGCGCTTCATGAATTCAGGCTATCGGCGCCGGCGCGCATTCGCTCCAGCGCCAGCTACGCCTTCACACTTCGGATGGATCCGCCGACTGCTGTTTGCAGTTTCGCTCACAGCCCGCTGGCGCCCGATCTCTATGCGCATGGCGAGTACTTTTATGAGTCGCTGCCCAATCCCCCGGGGTGGCTGACGAGCGTCTCGACGGGCGGCCAGTCGGACCTTGCCTTTGAGACCGTCGTCGACACAGGAACGCCGCCGCCTGCTGGAAGCGGCCGTAACTGCCTCATTCCGGGCGGTCCGGCGGGCGGCTTGCCGATCCCGGAATCGCTTCCCGTTTGTCGATGCCTCAGGGATGAAGGCCTGCGCGAATTCCGGTGTGCATTTCTTCACCCCGATTTTTTCGCAATCCGCCGGTCGCCATGGCCGATCGAAATCGGCCGTCCGTATACGGAGACCTGGGAGGTGCTGCCGCTGTCGAAGTTGCGGAGCCCGATCAGCGTGCGTCTGGAAGGCGCCAATATTCCCAAGCCGGTCGACATCTCCTTCAAGGGCGTTTCCAGAAAGTCCGTGCAGACGCGCGCGGTGACCTTGAGCGCCCCTGAAAAAATGATCGTAATCAAAGGGAATGCGGTCCTGCTTTATGGTCAGGAGCGCTGGACGATCGACCGGACGATCGACGCGGACATGTACGGAATCGGCGAGATGGCCCCGACGCCGCACCTCAAATAATTTCGCGAGAGGAATGCGCCTAGGGGCGCAGTTTCACGGAGCCCGCTTGCATGACAAAGCGCGGCCGGCGAATGGCGGCGATATCGGCGGACGGATCGCCCTCGAAGGCGGCCAGATCGGCGGCCAAGCCCGGAGCGATGCGCCCAATTTCGCCGCCGAGACCAAGTAGCCGCGCGTTCACTGACGTCGCGGCGCGCAACGCCTCCATCGGCGTCGCGCCATAGTCGACGAGCAGCTCAAGCTCCCTTCCGTTCTCGCCATGCGCGAACACGCCGGCGTCCGAGCCGAGACAGATCGGGGCGCCGGCCTTGCGCGCGCGTCTGATTTGGTCGCGCTTGGTTTTGATCCGCTCCGGTTCCGCAGCGATGGAGCCGTCCCAGCCGGCATAGCGCGACACCGCATCGACCGCCGCAAGCGTTGGGCACAATCCGGTGCCGCGGCTCGCCATGGCCCGCAAGGTTTGGTCCGAAATCTCATCGCCATGCTCGATAGTCACAACGCCGGCGGCGATCGCCCGCCTCGCGCCTTCCGCGCTTGCGGCGTGGGCGACCGTCGGCCGGCCGCTCGCCGCCGCTGTCTCGACGATAAGACGCAGCTCCGCTTCCGAGAATGTTGGCCGCGCGTCGCCGTTGGGGCCCCACCCGTAGTCGGCGTAGACTTTGACAAGATCGGCGCCGCCGCCGATCTGACGGCGCGTTTCGGCGACAAGGTTGTCGTGACCGCCGGCTTCGATCGCGCCTTGCGGAACATCGACGCCTTCATGAAATCCTTTGGGTCCATAGGAACCTTCGGCAACAATCGCAGGCCCGGCGACGATGAATCGCGGTCCTTCGATGACGCCCTTGGCGAGAGCGTCTTTCAACCCGACATCGGCGTAGCCGGCCCCTTCGGTGCCGAGATCGCGAATCGTCGTGAATCCGGCATGCAAAGTCGCGCGCAAATGTTGGGATGCGCGTACGGCCCGTTCGGCGAGGCTTTCCCTGAGGACCTGATCGTTCCAGGACGTCTCGTCATATGGATGCAGCAGGACGTGGGTGTGAAGATCGATCAGACCTGGCGTCAGCGTCATCCCCGGCAATGGCAGGATCGCCGCGTCTGATTCGTCAACGACAGGCCCCGCGGCGGCGATGATCCCGCCTTCGACCCTTACGCGCCAGCCGGCGTGCATTCGTTCGCCGTCAAAGACGCGGTCCGGTGCGAGGACCAGCGTTTCGGCCTGCGCGCCGCTCAGCATTCCAAGAAGGCAGACGACAACGCCCGCTAGACCCGTCTTTTGCATGATGATTCTCCCGACGGGGGGAGGGTCCGCCCGCGGTCTTGTCCGGTCAAGGCTTTGATTGAAGCGAAGGCCACCCTATTTGATGCCCTGACGCCGCCCGGCCGGTTCAGACTTTCCGCCTCCGCCGGAACCGGCTAAGCCCCCGCCCATGCAAAAAGACCCGCATTCCGCCGGCCATGAACGCGTTCTGATTGTCGATTTCGGATCGCAGGTGACGCAGCTCATCGCGCGCCGCTTGCGAGAGGTCGGCGTCTATTGCGAGATCCATCCCTACAACCGCGCCGACGCCGCCTTTATCCGCGGTTTTGCGCCGAAGGCGATTATCCTTTCGGGCGGTCCGGCGAGCGTCAAGACGGAAGCGAGCCCGCGCGCAGATCACTCTGTGTTCACCGCCGGCGTTCCCGTCCTTGCAATCTGCTACGGCCAGCAGACGATGGCGCTGCAGCTCGGCGGGGCCGTCGAACATTCCGACAAGCGCGAATTCGGGCGCGCTGATGTCACGATCGAGCGGCCAAGCGCCTTGTTCAAGGGCGTCTGGGAAACAGGCAGAAGCTATCCCGTCTGGATGAGCCATGGCGACAAAGTCACTCGGCTTCCCGAGGGATTTTCAGTCGTCGGAACATCGCCCAATGCGCCCTTCGCAATTGCGACCGACGAGCAGCGGCGCATTTACAGCGTGATGTTCCATCCGGAAGTCGTGCATACCCCGGACGGCGGCAAGCTGTTGCGCAATTTCGTTCTTAAGATCGCCGGCCTGAAAGGCGACTGGACGATGTCCTCGTTCCGCGCCGAAGCGGTGCGCGACATACGGCGCAAGGCAGGTTCGTCGCGCGTTATCTGCGGCCTGTCCGGCGGGGTCGATTCATCGGTCGCCGCCGTGCTGATTCACGAGGCGATCGGATCCCAATTGACCTGCGTCTTTGTCGATACAGGACTCATGCGGGCCGGCGAAGGGGCCGAAGTCGTCCGCCTCTTCCGCGATCACTACAATATTCCGCTCGTGCATGTCGAAGCCGAAGCCCTGTTTCTAGGAAAGCTTAAGGGCGTTGACGATCCTGAACGCAAACGCAAGATCATCGGCGCGACCTTCATCGACGTGTTCGAGGAAGAGGCGCGAAAAATCGAGGGCGCCGAATTCCTCGCGCAAGGAACGCTTTATCCCGACGTAATCGAGAGCGTGTCGTTCGACGGCGGCCCGTCAGTGACGATCAAGTCGCATCACAATGTCGGCGGACTGCCGGAGCGCATGAGCTTGAAGCTCATCGAGCCCTTGCGGGAACTTTTCAAGGACGAGGTGCGCGCGTTGGGGCGCGAACTGGGATTGCCCGACAGTTTCGTCGGCCGCCATCCTTTTCCAGGGCCTGGCCTCGCCATCAGAATTCCGGGCGAGGTGACAAAGGAAAAAGCCGAGATTTTGCGCAAGGCCGATGCCGTTTATCTCGACGAAATCCGAAGAGCCGGCCTCTATAACGAGATCTGGCAGGCTTTCGCCGTTTTGCTCCCGGTGCGGACAGTCGGCGTGATGGGCGACGAGCGCACTTACGATCACGTGCTGGCGCTGCGGGCGGTGACCTCGACTGACGGCATGACGGCTGACTTCTATCCCTTCCCGCACGACTTCCTCGGCCGCTGCGCGACGCGCATCATCAACGAGGTCAAAGGCGTCAATCGCGTCGTTTACGACGTCACCTCAAAGCCGCCCGGCACGATCGAGTGGGAGTAGAGAAGGCCGCTGAACTAATCTAAGGCCATTTCATTGGCGATTTCGATCGCCAGCCTTTCGAAAATTCCCAGGGCTTCGGCCGAACTTGTACGATCGACGGCGCCGGCATCGACGTCCGCCTGCGTCCACATCCACGAGCGCGCGGGGTCGTCCCGCATCGCCCAGGCGGGAAACAGCCGGCGACTGATCGGCCCGGAAGCAAGCCGTTTCACATTGAGATGCCGGTCATCGGTCTTGATTCGCTCGAACAGCGTTTCAACCGTCTCCTCCGCGCCTTCCAGCAGCTGGAGATAAAGTTCAGCCCGGCAGATCAACGCTCCCGTCACCCCCATTTTCGGGTTGTTCGTCCGCGCGCCCATCAAAATGCCGTTCAGCATCGCCTGGTCAAAACCGAAAGGCCGTGACGCGTAAATGAGATTGGTAAGTACCATGGCCGGACGCTTTCGTTGAGAGCGCTCGACCGCCCGCTGACAAATGACCCTATGCTCGCAGAGAGCCAATTGCCATGCCTGCGCCTGTTAAAGCGATTGCGCTCTTGATAAGTGACGGTTTAGGGGAACCCGGTCAGTCAATGCGAACGTAAACAGGCGCCGCCATGGGACCAATTGACGGCAACCTGCCGGCCGGATCTCCGGACGCCGGCGGCGCCCATGACACGCGATCAGCAAGACCTTCGGTGCTGCGCCTCTATTCGACGCGCGATCAGCGCCTATTCCCGCTCGAGTCCGACCCGTCGCGAATTCACGACGCGATCTGGATCGACGTATTGCGTCCGCGCGCGGAAGACGAGGCGATGCTCGAAAAGGCGCTCGGCGTCGACATTCCGACGCAGGAGGAAATGCGCGAGATCGAAGTGTCGAGCCGGCTCTATGTCGACGGCGAGGACGCTTTCATGACTGCGATGGTGCTCTCGCATTCCGATGGAGACGATGTCGTCATTTCGCCGATCACCTTCATCCTCTCCGGCTCCCGGCTTATCACGGTTCGCTATGAAGAACCGCGCGTGTTCACGACATTTCCGGAGCGCGCGCAGAAAGCCGCCATAGGCTGCACCGACGCGGAGAGCATGTTGATGGGCTTGCTTGAGTCGGTCATCGATCGTCTTGCCGATGTTCTGGAACGGGTTGCGGTCGAGATTGACGCGCTTTCTCGCGACATCTTCCGGCCTTCCGCGCCCGGAAAGAAGAGGGATCGAAAGCCGCGCAATACGGAGGATTATCAACGCATCCTGGAGGCGATTGGGCGCAAATACGACGTGACGTCGAATATCCGCGACAGCCTCGTCACGCTGGAACGCTTTGCCTCGTTTTTTCTCAACGTCGCGCAGCAGCGGAAAGCCTCAAAAGAACTGAATGCGCGTATCAAGTCCTTCGCGCGGGATACCGATGCGCTATCAGAGCACGTCGATTCCGTTTCGCAGAAAGTGACGTTCCTGCTCGACGCGACGCTCGGTATGGTCAATATCGAACAGAATGCGATCATCAAAATCTTCTCGGTCGCGGCGACCATCTTTCTGCCGCCGACACTGATCGCATCGATCTATGGAATGAATTTCGACTTCATGCCGGAGCTCGACTGGCCGTTCGGGTATCCTTTCGCAATCGGCCTGATGATCCTTTCGGCGATTTTGCCCTACCTGTTCTTCAAGCGAAAGGGATGGCTTTAGGTCCTGCGGCGCCAAATCCATTTGTGACCGTTCCGCGCCGCGCTCATTCGGGGAGTTAAGTTGAACGCTGCAAGCCATCTTTTTGTAACGCCGCTTCATAGCGCCGCGATCGCCGGCGCGGCGGCCTTGAACCGGGAAATCGAAGCGGCGGCGGTCTCGTTTTCGAAAGACGATACGCTCGGCCGGCAGTGGTCTCGGGAACATGGTTATGCAGGATACACGTCTTATGGGTCGGTCGATGATATTGCCTCGCGCGCGCCATGTTTCGCTGTCCTGAAGAAGGCGCTGGACGTTGAGGCCGCGGCGTTCGCGAAGGCTCTCGCCTTCGATCTGGGGCGCGCCCGTTTGAAGCTCGACAATATGTGGATCAATGTGATGGCGCGCGGCGGCCATCACAGCGGCCATATTCATCCGCACAGCGTTCTTTCGGGTACCTATTACGCCCGCACGCCGAAAGGCAGTGCGGCAATCCGGTTCGAGGACCCGCGCCTGTCAATGATGATGGCCTCGCCGCCCCGCCGAGAGGATGCGCCGGAGCATCTGAGGCCGTTCGTCTATGTAGCGCCGGAAGAAGGAACGGCGCTGCTGTGGGAGAGCTGGCTGCGGCACGAAGTCGTCCGCAATGCGTCGTCCCGTCCGCGCATTTCGGTAAGTTTCAATTACAAATGGGGCTAAGGCCCCTATGCTCTCGCGCCAAAGGTCATCATCCGCGTTCCGATTGTCTCATCGAACGCGCGAAATCCATGACGCTCCAGGATCGCCCGGCAGTCGTCATTGGTGCGCATGCCGCGTCTCTCGGCGCCGGTGTCGAGCGCCACGGCGCGCACCAGCGGCCATGCGGCGCCGATGCCTTCAAGCACTTCCGGCTCTGCGCCTTCGGCGTCGCATTTGACGAGGTCGATGCGGGCGAGCGCCTGTTCGCGCGCGAAAGTCTCGATGGTGATCGCCCGCGCCTTCACGCGCGGGCCGTCCGCAAAAACGGAGGAATCCGCCCGGTCCGGCGACAGCGCGAAGTCGACCTCGCCATTTTCCTTCCAGACCGCGGATTGATGCGCCGACGCATTCGGGAGGCCTTCGATGTTGCGCTGAAGGCAGGCGAAAACCTGCGGGTCAGCCTCGAAACAGTGAATTCGCGCGCCGTGTCGAGCGGCGACATGGGCGAATTCTCCGGCATTCGCGCCGATGTCGAGGACGACGCTGCCGGCGTCGAGGGCCCGATGACGGCCGACGCCATATTCGCGTTCCAGCCGGTCGAGCCGGGCTTCCCAGCCCTGACGGTAGAGCTTCCAGCGGAGCGGCGACGGGACGGCGATGCGGCGGCCGTCCACAAGAACGAAGACGCCGTCAGCCGTCTCCTCAAGGGCTACGGCGACATTGCCGCCAATTTTCAACGCGCTCAGCAGGTGCTGCCGGAAGAGCTTCAGGCGCTGAACAGCGGAGAGCTGCAACGAACAATTCCTTGAACGGCGCGGCCGCTATAGGGTCCGGCGCACGCGAAGTCACGCGCGAGACAAGGGGAGACCGCCATGTCAACGGCCGCCATGCTTGAGGTGAAAGGCACGGAGCTCGCTCAATCTCGCCTCGTCGAGCGCAAAATCCCCGTCCTCTCCGAGGGCCAGATTCTCGCCAAGGTCGATCGCTTTGCGCTGACCGCCAACAACGTCACTTATGGCGTCGTCGGCGAAAAGATCGGCTACTGGAATTTCTTCCCGGCTCCGGAGGGATGGGGAATAATTCCTGTCTGGGGCTTCGCCGATGTGACGCAGTCCCGCGCGCCGGAGGTGGAAGAGGGCAGCCGCCTCTACGGCTATTTTCCGATGGGAACGCATCTTGTCATTGCGCCGGGAAAAGTTTCGCCGCATCGCCTGATCGACGCCAGCGCACATCGGTCGAGCCTTCCGCCGGTCTATAATTCCTATGCGCGTGTCGACGCAGAGCCCGGCTACGACCGCGGCCTTGATGAATTGCGCGCGCTCCTGTTCCCGCTCTATGCGACGTCCTATTGCCTTTACGACTTCCTCGCCGACAACAAATGGTTCGGCGCGTCGCAGGTCGTCATCGTCAGCGCTTCGTCAAAGACAGCGATCGGCCTTGCGATCGCGCTCGCCCAGGACGCCGCCGCGCCGCCGGCGGTCGCAGTCACCTCGGCGCGCAACGCCGAGATGGTCGCAAGGCTCGGTCTCTACAAGTCGACTGCGACTTATGACGGACTGAGCGCGATCGACGTTTCGAAGCCGACGGTCATTGTCGACATGTCCGGAAACGGAACGGTGCTTTCCGATCTCCATGGGCGACTTGGCGAAAACATGCGCTATTGCTCGAATGTCGGCGTCACTCATTATGAAGACAATGCGATGGGGCCTGGGTTCATCCGGGAACGAAGCGCGATGTTTTTCGCGCCGGGGCACATTCAAAAACGCGCGAAAGAATGGGGACCCGGGGTTTTTGACAAACGCGCTTTCGACTTCTGGCGCGGCGCCGCGCTCGACAGCCGCCGCTGGCTGACGATCGACCGCGTCAAAGGCGCTATCGCCATGGAGGCCGCGTTTCATCGCGTTTTGAAAGGCGACATGCGGCCCGACACGGGCGTGATTGTCGAACTATAACGCGCGCAGCGCCATGCTGATCGGGCCATCGGCGCGACCGTTGACGAACTGATCGACGAACGGGTTATCGGCGCGGTCAATCTCGCTCGCAGCGCCGCGCCAGATGATGCGCCCCTCATGCAGCATCGCGACATCGTCGGCGATCTTTCGCGCCGAGGCCATGTCGTGCGTGATTGAAATCGCAGTGGCGCCGGCTTCGCGGACGCGTTCGACGATCAGATTATTGATGACGTCGGCGGTGATCGGATCAAGGCCCGTCGTCGGTTCGTCGAAGAATAGGATCGAAGGTTCGGAAGCGATCGCGCGCGCCAAGGCGACGCGCTTTTGCATGCCGCCTGAGAGCTCGGACGGCCAAAGATTTCCGACTTCTTTCCCGAGGCCGACCTTTGCAAGGCAGTCAATGGCGCGCTGGCGCGCCAGGATGCCAAGTTTTCTCTCGCTGTAGATCAGGCGGAAGGCGACGTTTTCCCAGACTTTCAGGCTGTCGAATAATGCTGAACCCTGGAACAGCATGCCGATCTGGCGCGTGCCGCGTTCGCGTTCGGCGACTGACCCTTTCAGGATATTGACGCCGTCGATAAGAATCTCGCCGGCGTCAGCAGGCACGATGCCGAGAATGCATTTGAGGAGCACTGACTTTCCGGTGCCCGACCCGCCGATGACGACCAGCGAGGAACCGGCCTCAAGATCAAGATCGACGCCGCGTAGCACTTCTTTCGCGCCGAAGGATTTCTTCAGGCCGCGGATCGATATTTTTGGCGTCGCCCGGTTCATTTCAGAAATCCACGAACAGGGATGTCATAATGTAATTCGAAGCTAGGATCGCAACGGCGGAGGCAACGACCGCCGAACGCGTCGCGGCGCCCACGCCCTGCGCGCCGCCCCGGCTTCTGAATCCGTAATAGCAGCCCATGACGGAGATCAGGAACCCGAACACCCCCGCTTTGATGAGGCCGGAGGTGACGTCATCGGCGGTCAGGAACTGATCGATATTCCGGATGTAGGTCGCGCCTTCGAATTCCAGCGCATAGACCGCGACGAACCAGCCGCCGAGAATGCCGATCAGGTCAGCAATGAGGACCAGGAAAGGCAGCATGAGCGTCGTCGCCAGAATGCGCGGCGCAATGAGATATTTGTAGGGATCGACGGCGAGCGTTGTCATGGCGTCGATCTGGTCGGAGACGCGCATCGCGCCAAGCTCCGCCGCCATGCCCGAGGATGATCGCCCGGCAACCATAAGCGCCGCAAAGCCGGGACCCAGTTCCCGCACGATCGAAACGGAGAGAATCTGCGGCAGGAACGTCTCGGCGTTGAACCTCAAGGAGCCGTCATAAATATTGAGCGCCAGCGCCGCGCCGGTGAAGATCGCTGTAAGGCCGACCACGGGCAGGGAGTTAAAGCCGATGCGCAGCAGCGCATTGAAAAATTCGCGCATGTAAAAGGGGCCGGACACCCACGCAAATGCGCCGCGCAGCGCAAATACGGTAAGGGCGCCGATCTCCGCGACGAGGCTGAGCGTTCCGCGACCGATGGCGGCGAACGGATTCATCAGGCGATATTCCCCTCGGGGCCGGTGAACGACAGGCTCGCCGGCGCGCCGTCAAAAAGGTAGCGGCGCTCCACTCGGACGCCAAGCCCGGACGCTGAGCGCCGCGACAATCCGCCGACGCCGGTGAGCAATTCATAGCCGATGGTGCCGCAACGCGCCGCCTGTTCGTCGATCAGGAGGTTTTCTCCGAAGAATTCCGCCCGGTCGCCAATCTCCGGCGAAACCGGGGCGTCCGTAACATCCAGTACGATGAGGTCCATGGAGACGCGCCCTACGACGGGGCAGAGCGCGCCGCCGACGACGGCGCAGGCGCGGTTTGACCCCGAACGCGGAAATCCGTCCCCATACCCCAGCGCCACCGCGGCAAGGCGCGTGCGCCGCTTCGCCGTGAACGTCGCGCCGTAGCCCACGGTCTCGCCGCTTTCGATCTCGCGAAGCTGGATGACGGGGGCGGTCAGCGTCGCGACGGCGCGAAGGCCCTCGACGGCATCGTCAAGCGGGTTGACGCCGTAGAGCGCGGCGCCGATGCGAACGAGGTCAAAGCAATATTGAGCGCCAATCAGCGCGCCGCCTGACGCCGACAAGCTGCGGCGCGCGGAGGGAAAGTGAGACGCGCAGTCTTCGAAGTCGCGCCTTTGCCTTTCGTTGAGGGCCGAAGTCGCATCCGAGGCGCAGGCAAGATGGCTCATCACAACTGCAATGTTGAGGCCGTCAATTGTACGCAGTGCGGCAACATCGGCGGGCGACATGCCGAGCCTGTTCATGCCGGTGTCAGCGTGGAGCGCGGCCGGCGACTGCGGCGCGCTTGCCGCCCATAGCTGCGCCTGCGCCAGCGAATTGAGGATTGGCGTCAGTCGATAATCGCGAAAGGCGGAGACAGTCTCAGCGAACGGCCCATTGAAAACGAAAATTTCAGGGTCGGGACCGATCGCAGCGCGAAGCGCTACGCCTTCCTCCGAATAGGCGACGAAAAACGTCTGGCAATTTGTCTCCGCGATCAGCGCGCGGGCAACCGGCGCCGCGCCAAGTCCATAGGCGTCGCATTTGACCACCGCGGCCGCTTCGGCGGCCGGGGCGGCGGACGCGACGCGCCGGTAATTGGCCACGACAGCGGCGAGGTCGATTTCGAGACGGGGATTGGCGGCGCGCATGCGGGGAAGGGACCTCAACAAGCGGCCAGCATTAGGAAGTTTCGGGGGCCGCTCCAAGGCGGTCCCCGCCGCTTTCCCTTATTGGTAGTGAAGGAAAGGCTGCCGCTCGGCGGCCCATGCCTGTTCGTCGGGCTTCGTCAGCGCGTCGAGATCGCCGGGCGTCGCAGCTCCGTCATCAACCCATTCCCTGAGGGCGGGTCCTCCATTGATGACGTCAATGGCAAGCTTGCCGGTTTCATATTCGTAGGGAAAATCCCGCCATAGGTCGTAAGCGGGATAAAGCCGCCGGATCGCCTTGAAGGCGAGCGCCTGCACGCGCCAGGGCCGGAATGACTGGTGGTCGTAGCTTCCCGCTTCGGTGTGTATCTGCACGCCGGCGCAAAGCTTGCCGGCGTGTTTGTGAAAGGTCGGCTCGAACCAGCAGTCCCGCAAGGCGCACCCGCCGAGCCAATCGGGGGCAATCGCGCGCATTTCAGCGATCACGCGTCGCGCGTCGATGTCGGGCGCCCCAAACACTTCAAGGGGTCTTGTCGTCCCGCGCCCTTCCGAGAGCGTCGCGCCCTCGAGCATCACCGTCCCTGCATAGGCGCGCGCCATGAAAACATTCGGGGCGTTCGGGCTGGGATTGACCCACACCCTCTCGCCGAGCGGCCATCCGAACCCCGGCGCTTCATCGGGGCGCCAGCCTTCCATCGCGATCATGCGATAATCGACGTCAAGCTTCAGTGTACGGATAAACCAGCGCCCGAGTTCGCCGAGCGTCAATCCATGTCGCATCGGCATGGCGCCGGCGCCGACGAAGCTCTCCCAGCCGGGCCGCAGCGTCAGTCCTTCGATCGGGCGTCCCACCGGATTGGGCCGGTCCAGCACCCAGACGGCTTTCCCATGCGCCGCAGCCGCTTCGAGAATATATCGCAGCGTCGTGATGAAGGTGTAGATGCGGCAGCCGAGGTCCTGCAGATCGACGAGGAGAACGTCGAACGTCTCCATCATCGCATCGGTCGGGCGGCGCACTGTTCCGTAAAGGCTGAATACCGGGATGCCGTGCGCCGCATCGGTGAAATCCGGCGACTCGATCATGTTGTCCTGTTTGTCGCCCCTCAGGCCATGCTGCGGCCCGAACGCTGCGGATAGCGCGACGTCTCCAAGCGAGGCGAGCGCGTCGAGCGAATGGGTGAGATTTCTGGTCACCGACGCCGGGTGGGCGAGCAGCGCTACGCGTTTGCCCGCGAGCGGAGCGCGCAGGGATTTGTCTTCAATCAGGCGATCAATGCCGAACTTCATGTGGTTCCATCAAACGGAAGGCGCGCGATGAAACCATCGGCGCGGTGAAAATCCGGTTTATCGCCGCCATGCGCCAGCGACCAATAGGTCTTTGCGCCGGATTTCTGGTCAAGAACGGCGGCGAGCCCGAGACGCGCGGACGGTGTCACTGAGAGCGCGGCGATGTCGATTGTCGCCGTCAGCTTGAGCGTAGGCCCAGAGATCGCTGTGGCGATCTCTGGAGTTAATATCGCGGCGTCCGCCATGCCGCGGCGGTAACCGTCGAAGCGATAGGCCGCCCATTCGGACGAAGGCGAGAAATTGAACTCGTAATAGGCTTCGCCCGCGCCCGGCTTCAGGAACAATTCAAAACAGGTCGCTCGCCAGAGCCCGTCCGTCCGCAGTGGCGCCGACGGCGCAGGAACCCGCAATGTCGAAACCGTCCCGCGGACCTCATAGGTCAGGCGCAAGCCATCTCCGTCGCGGCCGACCTCTGCCGAAAGCGACGTGACTGGCGCCGCGATATTTGCGGGGTGGGGAGTAAGCCTCATGCGCATGCAGCGTCAGCAAAGCGCAGTTCGCTCGGAAAAGGGAGGGGTTCGTTGGCGTCCCTATCGCCGGTCGAGGCCGCCATACCGGCGGTCGAGATTGGAGAATTTCGTCAGCTTGGCGTCAAACGCCACATCGACCTTGCCGGTCGCGCCATGGCGCTGCTTTCCGATGATGACCTCAGCGGCGCCGCGCGCCGCCTCAAGATCCGCCATCCATTTGGCGTGCTCCGGCGTGTCAAGCTTCGGCTCGCGCTGCATCAGGTAATAGTCTTCGCGGTAGATGAACATGACGACGTCCGCATCCTGCTCGATCGACCCTGACTCGCGAAGGTCGGACAATTGCGGGCGCTTGTCCTCGCGCTGTTCGACCTGACGCGACAGCTGCGCGAGCGCCAGCACTGGAACGTGCAGCTCCTTGGCGAGCGCCTTCAGCGCCATCGATATTTCGGTGATTTCCTGCACGCGGTTTTCACTGCGCTTGCCGCTACCGGTCAGGAGCTGGAGATAGTCGATGACGAGGAGGCCAAGGCCGTGCTGGCGTTTGAGGCGCCGCGCGCGCGCTGCGAGTTGTCCGATCGACAGCCCGCCCGTATCGTCGATGTAGAGCGGGAGCGATTCAAGTTCGCGAGAAGCGTGGTAGATGCGATCGAACTGTTCCTGATCGATTTCGCCGCGCTTGATGATATTGGACGGCACGCCAGAGACTTCGGCGATGATCCTCATCGCGAGTTGATCGGAGGACATTTCAAGCGAGAACAGGCCGACGACGCCGCCTTCCGCCGCCTTGATCGTACCGTCAATCTGCCGTTCGGGCCGATAGGCGCGCGCAACGCTGACGGCGATGTTCGTTGCAAGCGACGACTTCCCCATCCCGGGCCTGCCGGCGAGAATTACGAGGTCGGACGGATGGAGCCCGCCAAGATTATGATCAAGATCGCGCAGGCCCGTGGAAATCCCTGCGAGGCCGCCGTCCCGCTTGACGGCCGCCGTGGCGATTTCAATCGCATCGGCGATCGCGGTGCGAAAAGTTTTAAATCCGCCGCCGTATTTTCCCGTCTCTGCGAGCTTGTAGAGGGCTTGTTCGGCTTCAGCGAGCTGGGCGCCGGGTTCGTCGTCGAGCGTCGCGACCCGCGCGCGCTCAATCATGTCGCCGCCAATGATGATCAGCCCGCGCCGAACCGACATTTCGAAAATAACGCGGGCGTAGTCGAGCGCGCCTGCGGTTGACGGCAGGTTCGCGGCAAGCTGTTCAAGATATTTGCGCCCGCCGGCCTCAACGTAGCCCGGGATCGCCGCGAGCGAAGCATCGATAAGAGCGGGCGAGGCGAGGCGGCTATGATTGATGAGCGCGGCGCAGGCTTCAAAAATCAGACGGTGAACGGGATCGAAGAAATGTTCGCCCTTCAAAATCCCCGTGACGCGGAAATAAATCTCATTGTCGTATAAGATGGCGCCGAGAACCGCCTGCTCGGATTCCAGGCTGAAGGGCGCCCGATCCTCCGTACCCGAATTGCCGCTTTCCGGGGTCTTCCTGTAGGGGTTTGCGCCGTCCGCCATGCGATCGAGAGACCACAAAAAAAACCGGCCGTCGAGCGGCCGGTTTTCATTTCATTCCACAGCCGGTCCGCAACCTTAGGCGTCGCGTTCCGCAGCTGCGCCAGTCGTTTCGTCGAAGAACTCCGCAGCGACGGCTTCGTCAGCGGCGCGCTCGTCAGCGCGCGAGAGCACGTTCTCGCCGCGCGCCTGGCGGTCGGCTTCGTCGACCGAACGCGCGATGTTGATCTCGATCGTCGCCGACACCTCAGGGTGCAGCATCACGCGCAGCTTCGAGAGGCCGAGCGACTTCAAAGGCTTGTCGAGCCGAACCTGGCTACGATCGACCTTGACGCCTTCAGCGGCAGCCGCTTCGGCGATATCGCGCGTCGATACCGACCCGAAAAGAAGGCCGGCTTCCGACGCTTGGCGGATGATGACGAACGAACGGCCATCGAGGATTTTCGCCGCTCCCTCAGCGTCCTTGCGGCGGTCAAGGTTGCGCGCTTCGAGTTCGGCGCGCTGAGCCTCGAACACCTTTTTGTTCGCTTCGTTAGCGCGGAGCGCTTTCTTGCGCGGCAACAAGAAGTTGCGAGCAAATCCTGGGCGGACCTTTACGACCTCGCCCATCTGGCCGAGCTTTTCGACCCGTTCAAGGAGGATAACTTCCATTGTCTACTCCGACGCGTAAGGGAGAAGCGCAAGGAACCGGGCGCGCTTGATGGCGCGCGCAAGTTCGCGTTGCTTCTTGGCTGACACCGCGGAGATCCGCGACGGAACGATCTTGCCGCGCTCAGAGACGTAGCGCTGCAGAAGCTTGGGGTCTTTGTAATCGATCTTCGGGGCGTCCGCGCCCGAGAATGGGCAGGTCTTGCGGCGGCGCATAAAGGGTTTGGCCATGATCTAATTCCTTTTCCTAGAACCGGCGTCCGCGGTCGCCCCGGTCGCCGCCGCGATCCCCGCCTCTGTCGCCGCGATCGCCGAAGTCGCGATCGCCCCGATCGCGTCCGCCGCCTTCGCGCCCGCCCTCACGGCCGCCTTCGCGCCCGTCGCGGTCGCGGCGCGAAAGCACCGGCGAAGGCGTCTCGTCGAGTTCGTCGACACGAATGGTAAGGAAGCGCAACACGTCCTCGTTGATCTTTTCCTGGCGCTGAAGCTCATGAATCATCGCGGCGGGCCCGTCGATGTTGAATAGGCTGTAATGCCCTTTGCGGTTTTTCTTCACCTTGTACTGAAGGTTTCTAAGGCCCCAATATTCAGCCTTGGCGATGCTGCCGCCGTTTTCGGTGACGATTTTCTGAAGGGTTTCCGTCAGCCCTTCCACCTGCGCCGGTGAAATATCCTGGCGCGCGATGAAGATATGCTCGTAAAGAGGCATCAAGCCAGCTCCACATTAGGCGACGGAGACGGAGACCGCTTTGCTGGAAGCGGCGACGCCTTCGGCCCTCACCCTCACGGGACAATCCCGCCTTCCGCCCGTTTGACCGGGCGGCGGATGAGGCCGTCGCTCGAAGCGGCGGGTGGTAGACGAGGGGATCGGCCAGCGCAAGGGGCCGCCTTTCACCCCTCACGGAAGCAGTCTAAAGACGCGCCCCGTGGTTAACATCGTCCCCGTTTTCAGGGTCATCGGCGCCCTTTTGATCGCCTTTTCGGCGTTCATGCTGATCCCCCTCCTTGTTGAAACAAGCCTCGTGCGCCAGCCGGGGGCGTCTTTCGTCCTCTCGGCGCTGGCGACGGCGTTCGCGGGCCTCACCCTTATGGCGCTGAGCCCCAGCCGGGGGAATTTCGAGCTGACAAGGCGACAGGGGTTTCTGGTCACGGCGCTCTCCTGGAGCGTCCTGCCGGCGTTTGGCGCTTTGCCGCTGATGACCGGTGCGGGGTTGTCGCTGACGGACGCTTATTTCGAGGCGGTGTCGGCCATGACAACGACCGGATCGACGGTGATGGTGGGCCTCGATTCAACGGCCCCGTCCGTCCTGCTGTGGCGGTCGCTGATGCAGGCGCTTGGCGGCGTCGGCGTGATCGTTCTCAGCATCATCATGATGCCGTTCCTGCGCGTTGGCGGCATGCAGCTCTTTCACACCGAAAGTTCCGACACGTCCGACAAGATCGTCGCCAAGGCGTTCGATATGTCGGTCTGGATCCTCGGCATTTATTTCGTGCTCATGATGATCTGCGCGATCGTCTACAAAGCGCTCGGCATGACATGGTTCGACGCATTCGCGCATGCGATGCCGACAATTTCGACTGGCGGCATGTCAACGCACGATGCGTCATTCGGTTATTTCTCGGAAGGCGCCAATTATCCGGCGATCCTTCTGACGAGTATCGTGTTCATGCTGGCCGGGGCGTTGCCATTCGTGGCGTTCATCAGGCTCGCGAAAGGAAATTGGCGGGGCTTCTTCACCGACATTCAAATGCGCGCCTTCCTCATGTTCCTCCTCATCGCGATCCTTCTCATCTCGATCACGAGAACATTGCGCGGCGACGTCCCCTTCGGCGAGTCAATCCTTCATGCGGCGTTCAATGTCGTTTCGGTCGTTACGACGACGGGATTTGCAAGCGAAGATTATCAGCTATGGGGGCCGTTCGCGATCGGCGCTTTCTTCATTTTGACCTTTGTCGGCGGGTGCTCCGGTTCGACCGCCGGCGGCATCAAGATCTACCGGTTCCAGATCCTCGCGCGCCTTGCCGGCGCGCATCTGTCGCGCATCGTGTCGCCGAACCGCGTTCATGTCGTTCTCTATCATGACCGGCGCGTCGAGGATGATGTGGCTTTCGCAATTCTCGCCTTCTTCGGCGTGATGCTGTTCTCGCTGATCGTCTCGACATTTCTGTTGGCGTGGTTCGGCGTCGATCTGTTGACGGCGCTGACCGGGTCCGCGACCGCGATCACCAATGTCGGCCCGGGACTTGGCGACATCATCGGACCGGCCGGTAACTTCCAATCGCTCCCGGACGCCGCCAAATGGGTGTTATCGGCGATGATGATCATGGGGCGGCTTGAGTTCTTCACAATCTTCGTCTTGCTGACGCCGGCGTTCTGGCGGGCATGACAGGGAAACTTATTTATGGCGCGCTGTTTCGTTTTTCCCGGGCAGGGAAGTCAGTCGGTCGGCATGGGCAAGGGGCTCGCGGACGCGTTCCCCGCCGCCCGTGAAGTGTTTGAAGAGGTCGATGACGCGTTGCAACGGCGCCTGACGAAGATCATGTGGGAAGGGCCGGTCGAAGATCTCAATCTCACGGTCAACACGCAGCCTGCCTTGATGGCGCATTCAATGGCGATGGTCCGCGCGCTGGAGAAGGAAGCGAAAGTCGATTTCGCCGACGCACGCTTTCTCGCAGGGCATTCGCTCGGCGAATATTCGGCGCTGTGCGCCGCGCGATCGATAACGGTTTCGGACGCCGCCCGCCTCCTGAACATTCGCGGTCAGGCGATGCAGGCAGCGGTTCCGGCGGGCGAAGGGGCCATGGCGGCGCTGCTCGGTCTCGACATCGCCGCTGCCGAAAAAGCGATCGCCGACACCGACGCCGCGCTCGGCGTTTGCGAAATCGCCAATGACAACGCGCCGGGACAAGTCGTCATTTCCGGGACCAAGGCCCGCGTTGAGGCCGCCGCCGAGGCCGCCAAGAAGCACGGCGCCAAAATGGCGAAACTCCTCGCGGTTTCTGCGCCGTTTCACTGTTCGCTGATGAAGCCCGCCGCCGATGCAATGGCGGAGGCGCTGCAACAAGCGAAGATCGCATCGCCCCGTGCTCCCGTTGTCGCCAATGTCACGGCGCGCCCTTCTGAAAGCGCCGCCGAAATCCGCGACCTCCTCGTGCGGCAGGTCACCGGCCGCGTGCGCTGGACGGAGAGCGTCGCCTATATGGCGGCGGAAGGCGGCGACAAGTTCATTGAAATAGGGTCCGGCAAGGTGCTCGCCGGTCTCATCAAACGCATCGCCAAAGACGCCGCACTGATGAGCCTTGGCGAGCCTGGCGACATTGACGCGTTCTTGAAAGCCTAAGCGAGACGCAGGCCGCAATATTTGGCGAAGTGCCGGAAGTCTTCATCGCGTGTGATCAGCGCCAGATCGTGATCGATGCACGACTGTGCGATCAGCGAGTCGCCGACATTCGCTTTCAGCCCGCGTCCCTTGAGCTTGGCGCGCGTTTCGCCAGCGCGCCTCCAATAGCCGTCGCCAATATCCAGCAACATCAGTTTCTCAAGTCTCACGGCGATTGCCGCAGGCGCTTTGGGATCTGACATCAACTCGGTTAGAACGGCGGGCGGCAACACCAGTCCGCCGCTGCGCAAAGCGCTCGCGAGCTTATCGACGTCGATGCCGTCTTCGCCGGCGAAAAAAGCGGACAGCGAACTCGTATCGGCGGCGATCACTCGTCGTCGCCCTTCATTTCCTGCCAGGTCAGCGAAAATTTCACTTTGCCGCGCAGGGCGAGAAGTTCTCTTTGCGCACGCTCGGCCGCCAGTCGCTTCAGGCCTTCCCGAACGGTCTCGCTGACCCCCGCGCCGGGCGACTGGGCGGACTTCAACAAATCGTCGGAAACCTCGACAGTGATTTTTCTTACAGTATCCATGCTGGCCTATGTACCAGTAGTGAGGCTGGTAGTCAATATGGCGCCTTAAGACCCACCCCGCCGTTGACGCCGCTGGTGAGCGACGCCAAAAGCCGCTCATAGGGAATAAGGACAGCATTCATGTTCGACCTGACCGGAAAATGCGCGCTTGTGACGGGCGCGACGGGCGGCATTGGCGGCGCGGTCGCGCGCGCCTTTCATGCGCAGGGCGCGACTGTCGCAATTTCCGGCACCAAGGCGGAAAAGCTCGAAGCGCTTGCCGCAGACTTGAAGGAGCGTGTCTTCCTCACGCCGTGCAACCTGTCCGAGCTCGACGCCGTCGATGCGCTCCCTAAAGCCGCCGCCGAAGCGATGGGCGGTCTTCACATTGTCGTCTCGAACGCCGGCGTCACGCGCGACATGCTGCTGATGATGATGAAACCTGACATGTGGGACGATGTCATCCGGGTGAACCTCACCGCCTATTTCCGGATGGCCAAGGCCTCGCTTCGCTTCATGACCAAGCAGCGCTTCGGCCGCATCATCGGCGTCACCTCAATCGTCGGCGTAACCGGCAATGCCGGGCAGGCGAACTACGCCGCATCTAAAGCCGGCATGATCGGCATGACAAAATCGCTTGCCGCCGAAATCGCCTCGCGAAACGTCACTGTCAATTGCATCGCGCCGGGCTTCATCGGCACGCCGATGACCGACGCGCTGAACGACCAGCAGAAAGAGGCGATCCTCAGCAAAATCCCCGCCGGCGCGATGGGCAGGCCCGAAGACATCGCGGCGGCCGCCGTCTATCTCGCGAGCGAGGAGGCGGGCTACGTCACTGGCCAAACGCTGCACGTCAATGGCGGAATGGCGATGATCTGACGGGGTAAATCAGCCCCGGCGCCGTCCGCTCTTGACCTTTTTCAAGGGGCTTGCTCCCTTCGGTCCGAAATTTAATGGCGTTGCAACAATCGGCAATTTGCCGTAATCGCCCCGGAAATCGCTGCGGCGCATCAAGTTCGGACGTGCTTTCTCAAGGATGGCTTCGGGCCCCGACCAAAGAACAGCCTGGCTACCGCCGACAGCGACATCACCAGAAGGAGCCTTTCGAATGTCTGACCTTGCCGAACGCGTGAAAAAAATCGTCGTCGAGCATCTCGATGTTGACGCCGCCAAAGTTGAACCCAAGGCGAGCTTTATCGACGATCTTGGCGCGGACAGCCTCGACATTGTCGAGCTTGTGATGGCGTTTGAGGAAGAGTTCGACGTCGAGATTCCCGATGATGCGGCTGAAACGATCCAGACCGTGGGCGACGCGATCAAGTTCATTTCCGAACAAAAAGGCTGAGCCCTGTCGGCGAAAAGTGCGGACCCCGGCATGAGACGTGTTGTTGTCACCGGTCTCGGCATGGTGTCGCCGCTGGCGGCGGGCGCAGAGCAGACCTGGCGGCGGCTGATCGCCGGGGAAGCTGGCGCCGGCCGCATCGAAAAGTTCGACACGACCGACATGCCTTGCAAGATCGGCGCGGAAGTGCCGCGCTCCAACGGCTATGCCGGCGGAGCGCTTGTGGGCGCCGACGCGTTCAATCCGGACGATTGGGTCTCGGCCAAGGAACAACGCCGGATCGAAGACTTCATCGTTTTCGGTATCGCGGCCGCGCAGATGGCGGTGACGGACTCAGGCCTCGAATTCAAGACTGAGGACGAGCAGGAACGCGCCGGAGTCCTTATCGGATCGGGCATTGGCGGGCTCGACGGCATCGCCAAGCAGACGCTGGTTCTGCACGAGCAGGGCGTTCGGCGCGTTTCTCCGTTTTTTATCACGTCGAGCCTTATCAATCTTGTCTCAGGACAGGTTTCGATCCGATTCGGCCTCAAAGGCCCGAACCACGCCGTCGTCACCGCCTGCGCCAGCGGCGCCCATGCGATCGGCGACGCGGCGCGTCTCATCCAGTGGGGGGACGCTGACGTGATGGTCGCGGGCGGCGCTGAGTCGGCGATTTGCCCGATCGGTTATGCGGGCTTTTGCGCGACAAAGGCGCTGACAACGCACTTCAACGACAACCCGGCGGCGGCCTCGCGCCCCTATGATCGCGATCGCGACGGCTTCTTGATGGGCGAAGGCGCCGGCGTCGTCATTCTAGAAGAATACGAACACGCCAAAGCTCGGTGCGCAAAGATTTACGGCGAAATCATCGGGTACGGACTATCGGGCGACGCTTATCACATCACCGCGCCGGCGGAAGACGGATCGGGCGGCTATCGCGCCATGAAAATGGCGCTCGATCGCGCGAAGCTGATTGCGACCGACATCGATTACGTCAATGCGCATGGGACATCGACGCCGCTTGGCGACGAGATCGAACTGAAAGCGGTCGAACGCCTGTTCGGCGGCGAAGGCGCGGACAAGCTCGTAATGTCCTCGACGAAATCGTCGATCGGCCATCTCCTCGGCGCGGCGGGCGCGGTCGAAGCGATCTTTTCGCTGCTGGCGATTCGCGACGGCGTTTGCCCGCCGACGCTCAATCTCGACAACCCGACGGTCGATACGCGGATCAACCTCGCGCCCCATAAGGCCGTCCGGAAAACGGTGAATGTCGCGCTGTCGAACTCCTTCGGTTTCGGCGGCACAAACGCCTCTCTGGTGATCGCCCGCGTTGACCGCTAGGATCGTAACGGGATCGGGGCGGAGTGGGCGGATGGCGTCTGGCGAGCGGGGCGGGGCGGCGAAATCGGTTATCTCGGCGATTGCAGGGCTCGCCCTCCTCGTCGCGGTTGTCGCGGCTGCCGCCGGCTATTTCGCCTGGCGCGAAGCGTCGCGGCCGGGCCCGCTCGCGGACAGCGCCGTCGTCCTTCTGAAGCCCGGCGCATCGGTCAGAGCGATCGCCGCCGATCTGGAGCGCGCAGGCGCGGTCCGGCACAGCAGGCTTTTCGTGGCGGCCGTTCGCGCGCGCGACGAGGCGGGCGCGCTGAAAGCCGGCGAATATGAAATCCCGGCGGGCGCCAGCGTATTCGACATTATCGATATCCTCGTCGAAGGAAAAAGCATCCTTCATTATCTGACGGCCCCGGAAGGAAAAACGACAAAGCAGATCCTGGCGCTGATCGCCGCCGACGAAACGCTTGAAGGCGACATCACGCTCGCGCCGGCGGAAGGCGAACTTCTGCCCGAGACCTACGCCTATACGCGCGGACAAACGCGCGATGGCCTGATCGCCGACATGATAAAAGCGCAGGACGACGTTCTCGCGGCGCTGTGGGACGGCCGCGCGACAGAATTGCCCTACTCCACGCAGGAGGAGGCGATCATCCTTGCATCGATCGTCGAGAAGGAGACCGGCGTCGCGGCGGAGCGACCGTTGATCGCCGCGGTTTTCGTCAACCGGCTGAAGCGCGGCATGCGCCTGCAGTCCGACCCGACGATTATTTACGGTTTGACGCAAGGCGAACCGCTCGGCCGGGGCCTGCGCCAGAGCGAGCTGGATCGCGAAACGCCTTATAACACCTACGTCATCTCCGGGCTCCCGCCGACGCCGATCGCCAATCCCGGCCGCGCCGCGATCGAAGCGGTGCTCAATCCGGCGGATACGGACGATCTTTTCTTCGTCGCCGACGGCACGGGCGGGCATGTCTTTGCGCCGACGCTCGAAGAGCACAATCGAAACGTGGCGAAATGGCGCCAGATCGAACGCCGGCAGCAGGAAGGCTGACACCGCGATGGCGCTTTCCTCGATGACGGGATTTGCGCGCGGCGAGGGCGCGCTCGGCGAGACGCGCTGGATATGGGAGTTGAAGAGCGTCAACGGGCGCGGCCTGGAGCCGCGGTTTCGCCTGCCGCCCGGGCTCGACTTTCTCGAACAGGAGCTGCGCAAGGCCCTCAGCGAACGCTTTTCGCGCGGCTCGTTCAATGCGTTCCTGTCGCTCAAGGGCGCGGCCGTTGAAGGCGGGCTCGCCGTCAACCGCGCTGCCCTCGAATCGGCGATCGCGCTGATCGCCGAGGTCCGCGGGCGTATCCCCTGCGAGCCGCCGCGCGCGGAAGGAATTCTGGCGCTGCGCGGCGTTCTCGACGTTCAATCGACGCTTGATGACGAAGACGAACGCGCGGCGCTTTCAGCGGCGCTGACCCAAAGCTTTTCGAAAACGGCGGATGCGCTCGCGCAATCGCGGCGGCGCGAAGGCGACGCTCTTGAACGCCTGATCGCCGGTCTCCTCGATGAGATCGATAGCCTTGCCGCCGCCGCGCGCGCCGCTGCCGCCGCTGCGACGGCGGCAACGCGCGAGCGGCTTCAGGCCCAACTCACCGATCTTCTGGCGTCGTCTTTCAGCGAAGAGCGGCTGGCGCAGGAGGCGGCGATGCTCGCGGTGAAGTCCGATGTCCGCGAGGAACTCGATCGCCTTGCCGCCCATATCGAAGCCGCACGCGCGCTGATCGCGAAGGGCGCCGCCGCGGGCCGCCAACTCGATTTCCTGACACAGGAACTTAACCGGGAGGCGAATACGCTCTGCTCCAAGGCGCAGGACATGGGGTTGAAGCGCATCGGCCTTGATCTCAAGACGGCGGTCGATCGCATGCGCGAGCAAGTGCAAAACGTTGAATGAGATGCCGGTAGACGCTGAAAAAGTAGAACGCCGCGGATTGATGTTCGTGCTGTCGAGCCCGTCCGGCGCCGGCAAGACGACGCTCGCCGACCGCTTGCTGAAAGGCGATGCAAAGCTCCGCCTGTCGGTTTCAGCGACGACGCGCCCGCCGCGGCCCGGAGAGGTTGAAGGCGTCGACTATCATTTCGTCTCGGAGAAAGAATTCCTCCGCATGCAGGACGCCGGCGAGTTTCTCGAATCGGCGAAGGTTTTTGGAAATTACTACGGCACGCCGCGCGCGAAAGTGTTTCACGATCTCGACGCGGGCGTCGATTACCTCTTCGACATCGACTGGCAAGGCGCCCAGCAGCTCGACAGCCGCGCGCGCGGCGACGTCGTCAAAGTGTTCATCCTGCCGCCAAGCCGCGACGAGCTGGAGCGGCGCCTCCGGGCGCGAAACCAGGACCCCGAAGACGTCGTGCAGGCGCGCATGGCGAAGGCCGACGCCGAAATTTCGCATTGGGCGGAATATGAATATGTGATCATCAATTTCGACCTTGATGAATCGGAAGCGATGCTGCGCGCAATCCTCCTCGCCGAGCGGCTTCGCCGCTACCGCCAGACGGGGCTTGCCGACATCGTGCGCGGGATGATCCGCGGAGAATAGCGGCTAGACAGGCCGCGCCCCTTCGCGCGCGTAGCCTTCCATGAGAAGGCCAAAATCCTGAGGCGGCGGCCATTGCTCATAGGAGCGCTTTGCGCCTGTGATCGCGCCCGGCATCCGTTCAGCAGTCTTGGTTTCAATGTAAGGGATAACCCAACTCGCATCCTCAAGCATCGTCGGCCGCATGTTGACGAATCCCGGAAGCACGGACCCCTTGGTGAAAAGCCAGTTGTGACAGCGCGGACAAAAATGGTGCCGCAGCTCCGCGCGATGAAGGCCGCCGATGACCGGCGCGCCATTGATGACGGCGAATCCCACCTCAGGTATCATTAGCGTCAGTGAATACGCGCCGCCGGTCAGCCTTTGGCAGTCACGGCAATGACATGCCGCCGATACCGCCGGAGGCGCGCTAACGCGCATTTGTACCTCGCCGCAGAGGCAGGCCGCGCTCCACGGGAGGCGCCAGTCGCTCATGATGTCGCGCCGTCGCGCAGCGCCGTCGTTTCATTAGCGTTGAGGCCGAGCGTGTCGGCGAGCTTTGACAGGAACGCGCTTTCGCGATCGTTCAATTCGCCGGCCGAGATGACCGCAGCGGCGTAAAGCTCCGAGGCGTGGTGCGGCGTCTTTGCGGCGCTGGCGATCAGTCGAAGCGTTTCGGCTTCCGGAACTTCGCCGGCGAGCATGCGGCGCTCGTCTTCTGTGATTTGCGCTTTCGCCTTGGCGCCGTCGATGATGCGTTGCTCATGCGCGTCAATGACGCCGTCCGCATAGGCGCTCGCCAACATGGTGCGAACGACAGCCATCGCGAATTCAGGGTCGGACGAGGGATCGATTGGAAATCCGGAGGCCTGCGCGTCGCGGACGATGGTCTTTTCATCGACCTTTTTTCCGTGGCGCTCCATCCAGGTCTTGTAGGCAAGGGCGCCGAGCGCCGCGACGGCGCCGGTCTGCGCGATGTCGCCGATCAGGCGCCGCCCGCCTTTTGAGCCGAGCATGCCGAGCAACAAGAGGCCGCCGGCGCCGGCGGCGATGGCTTGCGCTTGCGGATCCGTCCTCAGACGCTCGCGCAGATCGCCGGCCGCTTTTTTGGCTTTGTCGACAGCGCCGCTTTCATCGATCTGACGCGCGGCGAGTTCAGCCTGATGCTGCAGGTCTGCGAGAATTTTACGAGCGTCGAGCATTTGCGGGGCCTCTCCCTGGTGACAGCGCGCGATGTGGGCGCGCCCGGCGCCGATTCAATAGGTCAGCGCGCGGAATTCAGCGCCGCGAGGAACCGGTCCGCCTCTTCGCCAGCGGCGCGGAGTGCGGCAGCGGCTTCGGTAGAGGCGGAGGCGGCGGCATCGATACGCGCCGCGCGCGACCTGACGACAACGCCGCTTGTCGGGTTCTGGCGCAATACCGCAATCTCGTCATTGAGGAGCGACAGGGCGGGCGACAGTCGAAGGCTCGCGGCGGCGAAAGAACCCTCAAGATTATCGAGGCGCTCGGCCTGCGACTTTAGGTGCGCCGCAGCCGCCGACCGCTCCGCAGGCGTCTGGTAAAGGCTGATCTCCTCCTCCCATTCACGAATATAGCGCGCACCGCTGGCGCTGACCGTGTCCGCCGAAAGGCGGACATCCTGTGCGGCGACGGCGACGTCCTGCGCCGCTGCGCGGGCGGCGTCGAGTTGCCGCGCGAGCGCTGCGCCTTCGAGACCCTTGGCGGCGGCGAGCGAGGCGCCAGCCGTTTCCGCCTTGGCGGCGGCGGCAAGCGCATCCTCGCGCGCGTCGCCGACACGGTCCGCAAGGACGATCCTGGCGTCGACGCCGCGGCGTTCAAGCGAGTCGTAAACGGCGGACGCGCAGCCAGTCATCGCAATCGCGGCTGCGATCATCAGAGAACGAAACATCTAAAGTCCTTTCAGGAGAAGAAATTCAGTGCAAGACCCGGGCGCGGCCAGCGGACTTTGCCGAGGCGGCCGGTGCCGGAGAGGGTGACATAAGCGTCGCGGCGATCCTTGCCGCCGAAGCAGATATTCGTCACGAAGAGGTCGGGCATCGGGATATGCTCCGCCGCGCCGTCAGGCGTGAAGATCGTGATCCCGCCGTTGAGGAGGGTTGCGACGCAAACCCTGCCGTCCTCTTCGACCGCGAGGCTGTCGAAATACTGCATGCCGGGAACCGATCCGGCGACGCGGCCCGGGATCGGCAGCGGAGACGGCGCCAATTCTCCGGGCGCGGACAGATCGAACGCCAGCAGACGCGCGGTGAATGTGTCGGCGACATAAACGGTCTTCTCGTCAGGCGAGAGGCCGACACCGTTTGACGAGATGAGGGGATAGGCGACTTCAACGATCTTCGAACCGTCCGGCCTGGCGTAATAAAGCCCGCCATGGTCGCGGTGGCGATGATAGGATTTACCGAGGTCGGTGAACCAGAAGCCGCCCGTCCGGTCAAAGACGATATCGTTCGGTCCCTTGAGGCGGTGGCCGCCTACTTCCGTGTACAGCGTTTCGACGCTTCGCGTCTTGAGATCGACGGCGACAATAGAGCCGCCCCGGTAATCGGCAGGCGCGTCGCCGGCGATCGTCTGGCCCATGATCTCGCGCCACTCAAAGCCGCCATTATTGCAGACATAGACCCGCCCGTCGGGTCCGATTGCGGCCCCGTTCGGGCCGCCGGGAAGTTCAACAATGGTCTCGCGCCGGCCGTCCGGCGTCACGCGCGTCAGCGTTTGACGCTTGATCTCGACGAGAATGACCGAGCCGTCAGGCATCGCGATCGGACCTTCCGGGAACTGAAGACCCTCAGCGACGATCTCGATTTCCATGGTTAACCCTTCCCGCGCGGCATTGATGCGGCCCGCGACGCTCCCTAAGTAGACGGTTTGACGCGCGCGGGCGAGTGGTCCGGCGGCGCCGGCATCGACCTGGGCAGCGAAGGAGACCCTATGTCAGGCTTCATGATTTTCCTGATCGTCGTCGTCCTCATCGTTATTTTTGTCATCGGCATTTACAATCGCATTGTCGGCCTCAACCAGCGGGGGGACCAGGCGTTCGCCGATATCGACGTGCAACTGCGCCAGCGCCACGACCTCATCCCCAATCTCGTGGAGACCGTGAAGGGCTATGCGGCCCACGAACGCGGCACGTTTGATGCGGTCATTCAGGCGAGGAACAGCGCGTCCGCTGCGCACGGCCCCGCCGCGCAGGCGCAAGCTGAAGGAATGCTGAACGCAGCGCTCGGCAAGCTCTTCGCGCTCGCCGAGGCCTATCCGGACCTGAAGGCCAACACGAACTTCCTCGAACTGCAGCGCGAGCTGTCGGACGTCGAGAACAAGATCGCAGCGGCGCGCCGGTTCTTCAACAACGCCATTCAGGAATTCAATACGGCGATCCAGCAGATCCCCGGCAATTTCGTCGCCCCGCTCGGCGGCTTCAAGCAGCGCGAGTTCTTTGAGCTGCCGGAAGCCTCCCGGGCCGCGGTCGAGGCGGCGCCGAACGTCAAGTTCTAGAGTGAGTGAGCGCCATTGCGAACGCTCGGCCTCATCGGCGGCGTCAGCCCGGAATCAACGGCGCTTTACATCCGCCTTCTGAATGACGGCGTGCGCGCGCGTCTCGGCGGGGAGCATTCCGCCGAATTTCTGCTTTGGCACCTCAATTACGGGACGATGATCGCGCATTACCGCGCGGCGCGCTGGACCGAATTTACGGCTGAGGTCGTAAAGGCCGGCAAGGCGCTCGCCCGCGCCGGGGCCGAGGCCCTGATGATCACTTCGAACACGACGCATGTCGCAGCCGATGCGCTCGCCGAAGCGACTGGCGCGCGGGTCGTTCATCTCCTCGATGCGCTGGCGCAGTCGCTCACCGCGCGCGGCGTGAAGCGTCCGCTCCTGCTCGGCACGCCGCCGGTGATGGCGGAACCTTTCTATCGCGCGGCGCTCTCGCGCCGCTATGGCGGGGAGATTTTAACGCCGTCGCCGGAGGACCAGCGCGAGATCGAGCGCATTATCCTCGACGAACTTTGTCGGGGCATCGTAACGGAAGCCTCACGCGCACGGTTGCTCGGGATCATTCGAGCGAATGACGCGGCCGACGGGGTCATTCTCGGTTGCACCGAATTGCCGCTGATTTTGAGCGAGGCCGACTGGCCGCGACCGGTTTTCGACACCACCGCGCTGCATGCGGCGGCAGGCGTCGAATTCGCGCTGTCGGGCGGCTGAACCATGGGCGCTTACGGCCTGCAGACGCATATCTGGAACAACAATCTGAAATCCGTCGTGCTGCTCGCCGGATTTCCGCTGCTTCTCCTGACGCTGATGTATGCGCTGTGCGTCGGCTATGTGGCCGTCGCGACGGATTTCTCGTCGGTGGAGAATGGGCTCCGTCTCGCATTAGACCAGCTAATGCGCATTTGGCCCTTCGCCTTTCTCGCCGCCGGCGTCTGGTTCCTGATCGCGTGGATGGCGCATCAGGCGCTCATCAACATGTCGACAGGGGCGAAGCCCGTCACGCGCGCCGAGGCGCCCGACCTCTACAACCTGCTTGAGAATCTCTGCATCTCGCGCGGCATCCCGATGCCGAAGCTCTCGATCATCGACACCCCCGCGATGAACGCCTTCGCGAGCGGCGTCAGCGAGAAGAATTACGCGATCACGCTGACACGCGGCCTCATCGAGGGACTCGACAAGCGCGAGATCGAAGCGGTGATGGCGCATGAACTGACGCATATCCGCAATCGCGATGTCCGCCTGCTCATCATCGCCGTCATCTTCGTCGGCATTTTTTCATTCTTCGGCGAACTCGTTTTCCGCAATATTTTCCGCACTGGCGTGCGGATCGGCGGCCATTCCTCAGGCCGCAAGGGCGACAGCCGCGGCGGCGGCATTTTGATCCTGATCGCCATCGCCCTGATTGTTATCGCCTATATCCTCGCCATGGTCATTCGCTTCGCATTGTCGCAAAAGCGTGAATTCCTCGCTGACGCCGGCGCCGTCGACCTGACGCGCGATCCTGACGCGATGATCTCGGCGCTCCAGAAAATCTCCGGCAATTCGCAAATGGACGCGCCGCAGGAAGTCCGCCAGATGATGCTCGACAACAAATCCGAATTTGCGGGCCTTTTCGCGACGCACCCCTCGATTGAGAAGCGGGTGGCGGCGCTCGCGAAATACGCGGGCGCTCAATCGTAAAGCGCTGCCGGCAGCCAGGTGGCGAGCGATGGGACGAGCGCTAAAATCACCAGCGCCAATAGCTGGATCGCGATGAACGGCGCCGCGCCCTTGTAGATGTCGAGCGTCTTCACTGTCGGCGGCGCGACGCCGCGCAGATAGAACAGCGCAAAACCGAAAGGCGGCGTTAGGAACGACGTCTGCAGGTTCACCGCCATCATGACGCCAAGCCAGATCGGATCGACGCCCATTTTCAAGAGCGCCGGCGCGACGAGCGGCACGACGACGAGCGTGATTTCGATGAAATCGAGGAAAAAACCGAGCACGAACATGATCAGCATGACGCCGACCATCGCGCCGACAACGCCGCCGGGCAGCGCTTCGAGCGCGCGGTGAACGGCGTCGTCGCCGCCGAGGCCGCGAAAGACAAGGCTGAACATCGCAACGCCGATAAGGATGGTGAAGACCATCGTCGTCACGCGCGCGGTCTGGTCGGCGATCGGACCCAGCGCCTTGCGCTTTATCAGCTGCCCGCCGCTAACAACGACGCCCCACGGGATAAGGGCGCACAGCGCGACTGCTGCCATGACCCAGAAATCTTCAGCGCCGCTCGCCGCCGCTCTGCCGACGCGCAGATCAACCGTAAGCGACAGGACGAGAAGGGCGACGATTGCAATTGCCGCTGCGAAGATTGCGGTGCGGCCTGTAAAAATGTTCTGCGCCGGCGCGAGGCGCGCGCCCGCGATGAGCAGCGCCCCCACCGCGCCGACGCTCGCCGCCTCTGTCGGCGTCGCAACGCCAGCGAGAATGGAACCGAGCACCGCGACAATGAGAAGAAGCGGGGCGGGAAGGGCCTTGAGCGCCGCGGCCCAGATTTCCTTTCGCGTGCCGAGTTCCGCAGCGGGGATGGCCGGCGCCTTCTTGCCGTCAAACGCGGCGACAAAGATTTGATAGAGGAGATAGAGCCCGACCAGCATTAATCCAGGCAGCAGCGCGCCGGCGAAGAGGTCGCCGACCGAAATCGCTTTTGGCGCAAAGACGCCGGATTCGAGCTGCGCCTTTTGGTAGGCGTTGGAGATGACGTCGCCGAGGAGAATGAGCACGATCGACGGGGGAATGATCTGGCCGAGCGTCCCCGCCGCCGCGATCGATCCGGCCGCGAAGGCGGGGTCATAGCCGCGCTTCAGCATCGTCGGCAGGCTGAGCAATCCCATGGTCACGACCGTCGCCCCGACAATGCCGGTCGAGGCGGCGAGAAGCGCGCCGACGAGCGTCACCGAAAGCCCGAGCCCGCCGCGCAAGGAGCCGAACAGTTTCGCCATCGCCTCGAGCAGATCTTCGGCGATCTTCGCCTTTTCAAGGATGACGCCCATCAGAATGAACATCGGAATGGCGATCAGAGTCTGGTTCGTCACCGCGCCGAAAATGCGCTGTGGGAACGGGCGCAAATAGCCGACGTCGAAGACGCCGAAAGCGAGGCCAAGAAGCGCGAAGAGGAGCGCGGTTCCGGCAAGGCTGAACGCGACCGGATAGCCGGCGAGAATGAGGATGCACAGCAACAGGATCATCGCGATGTCGAGCCAGGGCGCAGCCGCGCAAAGGCAAAATCCCTCGGTCACGGCTCGCTCCGCCGCAATGTCGCCGCAGCGCGAGACGCCGCGACAAACCCGGCCAGCGTGAGCAGCGTCAGGTAAATCGGGATCAGCGTCTTCAGGAGATAAACGCCCTTGATGCCCGATTGCTCGACCGAGCCTTCGCGCACGGCCCATGAGTTCGCGACATAAGGCGCCGCCGCCCACAGCGCGACGAAACAGAATGGGAGCAGGAAGAGATAGGTCCCGGCGAGATCGACGAGCGCCTTCTTGCGCGGGCTTGCCTCGCGGTAAAAAATATCGACGCGCACATGATCGTCGGTGAGGAGGGCGTAGCCCCCGGCGAGCAGGAAAACCGCGCCGTGGAGATAGGTGACGCTCTCTTGCACGGCGATGAAATTGAGCCCGAACACATAGCGCAGGATGACGGCTGCGAACTGGATCGCGGCCATCACGAGGATGAGGACGATCGACACACGGCCAATCCCGCGCACAACGCTTTCGATGAGCGGCGACAATCGCGCGATCAGCGCCGGCGCGCCGCCCGCTGCGATCATCGCGACGAGACCCATAATCGAGACGCCAGCGGTGACAAGGAGCCCGAGCGGCGCCTTCGGCGGATCGATATCGACCGCAAGGTGCGCGAATAACGCCGACCCGCCGATGACCGTGACAATCAGAATTAGAAACGTCAGCGCCGACTTTACGCGCCCAACCGCCAGCGAGGCGAGCGGCAACAAGGTCAGCGGGAAGAGAAAACCCGCGGCGAGCCAAATGAGAATGTCGCCGATTGTCGCCATCATCGGCTCCACGGCGAAGTCAGTGCGTGCGACCATCCTTCGAGACGCGGCCCAAGAGGGCCGCTCCTCAGGATGAGGCTGGTCCAATGCCCCATCCTGAGGAGCCGAAGCGAAGCGGAGGCGTCTCGAAGGATCGTCACCCGGGCCGCTCTTGCGATTTCACAGCGAGAAGACCGCTCGGCGCGCCGATAGGAACGCCTCGTCCGAAATCCGGCTCCACTCCTTCACGCGGTTGAACTCGGCCTTGTAGCTTTCAAAGACCCGGCGCGTGATGTCGTCGCTGGCGGCCGCTTCCTCAACGACGGTCTTCGACTCGCGGGCGATGGCGGCGATGACCTCTTCTGGAAACTTTCGAACCTCGACGCCATGTTCGTTCACCAGCTGCTCAAGCGCGACGCCGTTGAAATGCGTGAACTCGGCGAGGCAAAGATAATTCGCGCGGTGGCAGGCGCTGGCGACGATCGCCTGCTCCTGCGGCGTCATTGCGTTCCAGACGTCTAGATTGATCCCGACAGCGCATTGCGCGCCCGGCTCCTGAAATCCGGGCCAGTAATAATATTTTGCTTCCCGATAAAATCCGAAGGCGAGATCGTTCCATGGGCCGACCCACTCGGCGCCGTCGATAAGGCCTGACTGGAGGCCGGCGAAGATTTCGCCACCCGGGATGGTCACCGGCGAGGCGCCGAGGCGGCGCATCACTTCGCCGCCGAGGCCCGGCATGCGAACTTTCAGGCCGTTGAGATCGTCGAGTGAATCGATCGGTTTCTTGAACCAGCCGCCAAGCTGGTGGCCGGTGTTCGCCGCCGCGAAGGGTTTGATGTTGAACTTCGCCGAAAGCTCGTCCCACAACGCCTGACCGCCGCCGAATTCCGTCCAGCCGATAATCTCCGACGCCGTCATGCCGAACGGCACAGCGGTGAAGAACGGATAAGCCTTCGATTTGCCGGCCCAGTAATATTCCGCGCCATGATAAAGATCGGCGGAGCCGTTCGAGACCGCGTCGAAACTGTCAAACGCGCCGACCAGTTCGCCCGCGGAGAAAACCCGCACGCGGATCGCCCCGCCTGACATTTCGGTGATGAACGATGCGACGCGTTCGGCCGCGCCGCCAAGTCCCGGAAAATCCTTCGGCCAGGTCGTCACCATGCGCAATTCGCGCTCGCGCATGCCGCCCCTGGCGATAGCGGAACCCTCAGGCATGCTGCAATCGCAGCCGGCGGCGAGGCCCGCGGCGCCGCCCGCAATGAGGTTTCGTCGATTGAGCAAGACGTTCCGCCCCGGCTGGTCTTTTTCTGGCGCGGAGAATGGCGCGCGCCGGGGGGAATTGGAAGGCTAGCCTTCGAGCCGCGCCCAGCCGTTCGGGGTCAGGCGCTCCAGCGGCTGATAGGTGCGCTTGTAATCCATCTTCGGCGAGCCATCGACCCAATAGCCGAGATAGACATAAGGAAGCGCAAGTTCGCGCGCGAGCGCGATGTGATCGAGGATCATGTAAGTCCCGAGGCTGCGCGCGTCCTCGTCGGGTTCAAAAAATGAGTAGACCATCGAGAGGCCGTCCGCGAGCCGGTCCGAAAGCGATGCGGCGAGCAGCGTATGGCGCCCCGTCTCATCCGTGCGGCGATATTCGATGACGGCGGTGTCGACCGCCGTTTCCTCGACCATCGACGCGTAGTCGAGCACCGTCATCTCCGCCATGCCGCCGTCGGGGTGGCGCGCGTCGAGGTAACCGCGCAGGACCGAGAACTGGTCCGATGACGCCTTCGGCGCGCGGATGGTTCGGACAAGATCGCCGTTCTTGCGCAGGATGCGGCGGCGCGCACGATTGGGCTCGAACTCCGAAACGACGATCCGCACCGGCGTGCAGGCCTGACAGTTGTCGCAAGCGGGCCGGTAGATGATGTTCTGCGAGCGGCGGAAACCGCGCCGCGACAGCATCGAATTGAGAGTCGGCGCATGCGGCCCGCCGAGATAGGAGAAAACCTTCCGCTCGACGCGGCCCTCAAGATAAGGGCAGGGCGACGGCGCGGTGATGTAATACTCGCCGCCTTCAAGGCCGAACTGACGGGAAACGTCTTCCTTGCGCATCAAACCATCCTGACGCGCGAATCTTAGCGGGGCCTTACTGGAACGGCAATCCGGGCAGGCCATCCGTTTTCCGCGTATATGCAGGCCGACCCGCTCACGCGATAGACGTGTTATCCGACTTTGCTCTGGGCGAAATCCTAAGGCGCTATTGTCTCTGGTCCCGCCGAGCGGGCGCTGACAAGGCAAATACAATTCATGCCGATGCAGGCCAGATGTGAATCGCTCAGCGCATATATTGTCGCCCATTGCGCCGTCTTGGTTCGAACCATCTTGCGCCTATTGGTTGAATTGAACGCGGATGCGGTGTTTCGCGCATCGGGGCGAGCCCTTCTCGCCGCTCCTTTCTCCCTCCTCAGTTTGATGCTAGGGCCGCGCGCTGGCGTGATCCTTGCGCCCATGGACCCTCGCATGACCGATCCTTTTCGGCCTTTGAAGAACGCATTCGGCCGATTTGCGACCGGCGTCGGGGTCGCCGCATGCGCGAACCCGCGCGGCGGCTATACGGCGATCACGATCAATTCCTTCACCTCGGTGTCGCTCGATCCGCCGCTGGTCTTGTGGTGCCTTGAAGCGAAAGCGTCGACCTTCGGCGATTTTATCGGGGCGACGTCCTACGCTGTCAGCATCCTCCACGCCGGCCAGCAAGCCGTTTCCGAACGTTTCGCGAGCCATGTGCCGGAACCGCTGCAGCCTTATGAGTATGAGTTGTGGCTGACGGGCGCGCCGGTGCTCGCCGAGCGCCTCGCGGCTTTCGACTGCAAGGTCGTCGACCGGCATCGTTCCGGCGATCATGTGATTCTTGTCGGCGAGGTTGTGCAATTCGCCTCAGCCGAGGGCGCGCCGCTGATGTATTTCGCGAGCCGCTACGCAAAAGGTCCGTCCACGAACGAAAACTAGGAGTTGCGCATGAAGGTCGCCTTTCTCGGTCTCGGCGTGATGGGCGCGCCGATGGCGGGCCATCTCGCCGCGCGGGGGATCGATCTCACCGTTTACAACCGCACCCAGGCGAAAGCGGAGGCGTTCATCCGGTCGCACGAGGCGAAAGCGGCGCCGATGCCGGCAGCGGCGGCGTCCGGCGCTGACGTCATTATCGCTTGTCTCGGCGATGACCCCGACATCGAAGCGGTGCTGGGCGAGGTTTTACCGGCCGTGAAGAAAGGCGCGCTCGTCATCGATCATTCGACGGCGAGCCCCGATCTCGCGCGGCGCCTTGCATCTAAGTTCGCGGAAAAAGGCGCGGCGTTCATCGACGCGCCGGTTTCGGGCGGCGAGGCCGGGGCCAAATCAGGCCAGCTTTCCGTCATGTGCGGAGGTGAGGGCGAAGCGATCGACCGGGCAAGGCCGATCCTTGAGGCCTATTCGGCGCGGGTCGTTCATGTCGGACCGTCTGGCCACGGCCAGCTTTGCAAGGCGGTCAATCAGATCTGTATCGCGGGGCTATTGCAGGGGCTCGCCGAAGGCGTCCATTTCGCGCAGGCGGCGGGGCTCGATATCGACCGCGTGCTTGAAGCTGTTTCCGGCGGCGCGGCGCGCTCCTGGCAGATGGAGAACCGGGCCAAGACGATGGCGGCGGGGTCATTCGACTTCGGCTTCGCGGTCGACTGGATGCGCAAGGACCTTCGGATCGCCCTGGCGGAGGCGCGCCGGACCGGGGCGCAACTGCCCGCAGCGGCGCTCATTGACCAGTTTTACGCAGAGATTCAGGCGATGGGCGGAGGCCGACAGGACACGTCGAGCCTCATCCGGCGGCTAAGGCTGCCGGCGGGCGAAGACTAAAAAAACTTACCGTCCTGTCAGAACCCACTCGACTCAAGATGATTCGAATTGTAACTGTATAACTTATCGATGCGCTGGGGCGAGGCGCTTCGGGGCGGAGACCGGGCTCACTGCGGTCTCCGGGGTGGTTGGAAAAAGGGCAAAAGCAAAGATGGTATCGATCGCAGCGACGGTCGGCTTGGTGAGCTTGGGGCTCCTCCTTGTCGCCGTCATCGGGCTGCTTCGCCAGTTGGGGGCGGGCGAGGCGGCCAAAGGTCTTCTTTACCTGACAGGAGCTGTGTTTCTCATCGTGATAGCATCGACCTATGTGCCGGCTTTGATTTCGGGCATCTAGCGGGCGGTCGCAGTCGGAAAACAGGCGAACAGAACGCCGCGGATGGATATCCATCCGCGGCGTTTTTGCGCTGCGCGCCGCGATTGCGGGCGCCGCCCCCACGGCGATAATCAATCCCAGCTATCCCGCATTCTTTCCGCACTACGGAGCGCCCATGTCCGCCCTTCAAACCGCGACGCCCGCCTGGAAGACCGACGATCTCTTCCTGTTCGAGGACGAGGCCGCCAAGTTCTTCAGCCGCGAACTCGCCCCTCATGTCGAGACATGGCGCGAGCAGGGAAAGGTTGATCGCTGGGCATGGGAAAAAGCGGGCGAGGCGGGATTTCTCTGCGCCTCGATGCCGGAAGAGTGGGGCGGCGCCGGCGGCAGCTTCGCGCATGAACAGGTCTTGATCGAGCAGCAGGTGAAGGCCGGCGTCGAAGGCTTCGGCATGGGTCTCCATAACTGCATCGTTGCGCCCTACATCCTACATTACGGCACGGATGAGCAGAAGAAGCGCTGGCTGCCGCGCATGGCTTCGGGCGACCTGATCGGCGCGATCGCCATGACCGAGCCCGGCACGGGGTCCGACCTTCAGGCCGTGCGATCGACCGCCGTCAAGGACGGCAACCATTACGTCGTCAATGGATCGAAGACCTTCATCACCAACGGACAGACC